>NZ_JBJQLL010000015.1:0-119760 GCF_046486405.1 Escherichia sp. WS338
AGCACCAGCTTGAAGAGGATAAAATGGGAGAGCAGTTATCGATTCCCTATCCGGGCAGCCCGTTTACGGGCCGTAAGTAACGAAGTTGGATGCAAATGTCAGATCGTGTGCACCTGTTAGGGCGCGGCTGGTAAGAGAGCCTTATAGGCGCATTTGAAAAACCTCCGGCTATGCCGGAGGATATTTATTCGCGACCGCCTCACGCCAGCGTTGATGCTCAGCCTCGGTTTTGCGGTACTTGTATTCCGGGAACGATTTACGGAAATCATGCTCCGCACGCAACCCGCTCAACAGCTGGCGGAAGGGAACAGAGAGCGCCTCATATGCGGCAATACCACTGGCCCAGAGCGTATCGCCGCCGGTCGAGGGTAACTCTTTCGCCGCCAGAATCGCCCCTGCGGGTGGCGTTTGAATAAATGTCACATCGGTGTGCCAGTTGTCGTTATCCGGCGGATTATCGTTATGGGTATCCAGGACGATGATCTCGTCAACCCCTTCAGCATGAGGGTAAACAGGGTGAATATGCAGCTCGCCAAAACGCTGGGCCAGCGCGCGTTGCTGCTGCGGCGTAATAGCTTGATCGCGCAGAAACACCACCTGATGGCGCAGCACCGCATGGTAAAGCTGTTCAAACTGATTATCGCTTAACGGGCGCGTTAAGTCGGCCCCCGTAATTTGTGCGCCAATATACGGCCCCAGCGGGGTAATGCTCAGACGTTCACTCATTGTACTTCTCCATGCCAGGGCGTCAGGCGGCGCTGTAACGCGCGCAGACCCAGTTCTAAAAGAAAGGCGATAATCGCAATCACCGCGATCCCCGCCAGCACCACGTCAGTCGCGAGAAATTCACCCGCTGACTGAACCATAAATCCTAAACCGCGCGTTGCGGCAATCAGCTCCGCCGCCACCAGCGTAGACCAGCCCACACCCAGACCAATGCGTAATCCGGTGAGGATTTCCGGCAGCGCGCCGGGCAAAATGACAAACCACAGCACCTGCGCACGGCTGGCACCCAGCGACTGGGCGGCACGAATGCGAACCTGCTGCGCGCTTTTCACCCCCGCCAGCGCCGACATCGCCACCGGCGCAAAAATCGCTAAATAGATCAGTAAGATCTTCGAGGTTTCGCCAATACCAAACCAGATCACCATCAGCGGCAAATAAGCCAGCGGCGGCACCGGACGATAAAGCTCGATTATCGGATCCAGAATGCCGCGCACCGTCGGGCTTAGCCCCATGGCGATCCCGACCGGAATACCGATCAACACCGCCGCGAGTAGCGCCAGCAAAATGCGCGTCAGGCTGGCTGCCAGATGCTGCCACAGCGTGGCGTCCATAAATCCCTGCGGCCCGGCAATGGTGAGCAGTTTTGCAAGTACCTGTTGCGGTGGCGGCAAAAACAGCGGGCTAATCAGTTGCAGCGCCGCGACTGCCCACCATACAGTGAGCAAAACCGCTAACGTACCAATGCTTAAGGTCACCTGACGCGAGAGCGGCCAGCGCCATTTCAGCCGATGCGAATGCAGTTTTTCATTAATGAGCACACTCATGAGAACGCCTCCCGTTGCTCAAATACGCGGCTTAAAACATATTCGCGCATGGCGATGAATTGTGGATCGGACTTGATGCTGCGGCTCGGTTCCCCGGCAACAAAGCGGCGAGCAAAGTTGAGCGGCAGCCGCTCCAGCACACGGCCTGGGCCGGGTGAAAGCAGAACCAGTTCAGTCGCCATAAACACCGCTTCTTCTATATCGTGGGTAATCAACAGCACCTGCTTGCCCGTCTCCTGCCAGAGTTTCAGCAGCAGGGTTTGCATCTGGTCGCGGGTGAAGGCGTCCAGCGCACCAAACGGTTCGTCGAGTAATAACAGCTGGGGATTTGCCGCCAACGCGCGGGCAATCCCCACCCGCTGACGTTGACCACCGGAAAGCTGCCAGATGTAGCGTTTTTCTGCGCCTTCCAGCCCGACTTTTTTCAGCATCTGGTGTGCGATTTCCAGTCGCTGCATTTTCTCTACACCTGCCAGTTGCAGGCCGAACGCCACGTTGTCCTGTACATTGCGCCACGGTAACAGCCCTTCATTCTGAAAAACTACGCCACGCTCTGCTCCCGGTCCCTGAATACCCTTACCCGCCAGTTGAATGCTGCCATGCTGATAAGGCACAAAACCAGCAATCAAATTCAGCAACGTAGTTTTGCCGCAGCCAGACGGCCCCAGCACCACCAGAAGCTCGCCGTTTTCCAGCGTCAGGTTGATATCTTCCAGTGCCGGTTTGCCGCCATAATCGGCGTAAAGATGAGAAATTTGCAGCATCTGCGCCTCCTTTTATTGCACGAAGCGCGAGGTAACGTACTGGCTGTAATCATTCGCCACGGCGGGGACTTTGCCCTGCTCTTTCAAAAACTGCGCGGTGTCGATGATCGCTTTGTTCACCGGTCCGGTCAGTTCTGCCGTTTGCTGCTGCGGCGTCAGATAGGTATTCCCCTTCACCAGCCCCGGAACGTCACCTTCAGGCACGCCGCTTAACCGCGCCAGTTTGCTGATGTTTTCAGGCTGTTTCAGCCACGCGTCTGGGTTAGCAATGTACGGTTGCTGAGCATCGATGGCGCTTTTGGCGAACGCTTTCACGACCTCTGGATGTTTCTCGGCAAAATCTTTCCGCACTACCCAAACATCCAGCGTCGGCGCACCCCACTGCCCGACCTGTTCAGAATCGGTCAGCACCTTGCCGTCTTTTTCCAGCGCGTTAACCGCCGGTGCCCAGACATAAGCACCATCAATATCTCCCCGCTGCCAGGCAGCGATAATCGCGGGCGGCTGCAGGTTCACAATCTCCACTTGCCCAGGTTTAATACCCCAGTGTTTCAGCGCCGCCAGCAGGCTGTAGTGGGTGGTGGAGATAAACGGTACGGCGATGCGTTTGCCAATCAGATCTTCGGGTTTGCTGATAGTTTTCTTTACCACCAGCGCTTCGGAGTTACCCAGTTTTGACGCCAGTAAGAAGACTTCAATCGGCACTTGTTGGCTGGCTGCCACCGCTAATGGGCTGGAACCGAGGTTGCCGATTTGCACGTCGCCCGAAGCCAGCGCCCGCACGATGCTGGCTCCGCTGTCAAACTTACGCCAGTCAACGCTCGCCCCGCTCTCTTTAGCAAAGGTGTTGTCGGCCTGAGCCACTTTCGCCGGTTCGGCTGAAGTTTGATACGCCACAGTGACGTTCACCGCCTGTGCCTGAAAAGCGATGAATGCCAGTGCGGCAAGAAGTGTGTTACGCGATGAAATTGCCATGATTGTCTGCTCCCCTGTCTTGTTATGGGAGCAGTATTCAGGAATAAAAACATTCATTAAAAGAATTAGTTGTTATCGCACAGATGATTTTATTCTTAGCGAAAAAGTGGCAAAGGAAAGATTAAATATGCAATTACACCCACTCTGACAATTCAGTAAGTTACTGCACTTCATTTTATTAATACATAAACAAGCAGATTATAATGTCTTTTATTTTATTAACAGCAATACATATAATGAAACCATTATATTCACATTGCATATATAACTGTATCATTCTCAATCAACCACATAATACATTCACATAATGTATATAACCCATATTTGTGCATAGAACATATTTTTAATATGCAATTAATTGACAAACTAAATCACATTTAAATACAATATATAAAACAAAATAACCATACAAACCAAACACACAAACACTTAACATATGAACTACATAAAGATTACACAGTCTTATCCCCGTACCTGGCAGCCCCTTGTTTTTCAGCTATCAGCTATTTTTAACACTTAAAAATTAGCATCTGTCTGCGTCAGAGGTTACGTCTCTGCGGGCGTCGTTGTGCTTGTAGTATAATAAATAAAATGGAGTGTCATAAAGTGGATAAGGTTTTAGATTCAGCGATCCTTTCTTCGGCAAATAAAAGAAAGGGTATCCTTGCCATTGGCGCGCATCCTGACGATATAGAATTAGGCTGTGGCGCATCGCTAGCTCGCCTTGCGCAAAAAGGAATTTATATTGCTACCGTGGTGATGACTACCGGTAATTCTGGCGTAGATGGAATAATCGATCGCCACGAAGAATCACGCAACGCTCTAAAGATATTAGGGTGCCACCAAACTATTCATCTTAATTTTGCTGACACCCGCGCTCATTTACAGCTCAATGATATGATTTCTGCCCTGGAAAATATCATAAAAAATCAAATTCCCTCTGATGTTGAAATTATACGTGTATATACCATGCATGATGCTGACCGCCATCAGGATCATCTTGCAGTCTATCAAGCCTCAATGGTTGCCTGTCGCGCTATTCCGCAAATTCTCGGCTATGAAACACCAAGTACCTGGCTTTCATTTATGCCTCAGGTTTTTGAATCCGTGAAAGAAGAATATTTTTCTCTTAAACTGACTGCGTTAAAAAAACATAAAAGTCAGAGCCAGCGAGATTATATGCGCCCGGAGCGTCTGCGTGCAGTTGCTCAATTTCGCGGGCAACAGGTCAATAGCGATCTGGGTGAAGGTTTTGTTATTCATAAAATGATTCTTTGAGCAAATTGCATGAAAACCTGGATCTTTATATGTATGGCCGTAGCAATATTGCTATGGTTTCTGAGTACGTTAAGGCGTAAGCCCAGCCAAAAGAAAGGCTGTATTGACGCCATTATACCTGCTTATAACGAAGGCCCGTGTCTGGCGCAGTCACTGGATAATCTGCTGCGTAACCCTTATTTCTGCCGGGTAATTTGCGTTAACGACGGCTCCACGGACAATACCGAAGCGGTCATGGCGGAAGTCAAACGCAAATGGGGCGACCGCTTTATTGCCGTCACGCAAAAAAATACCGGTAAAGGTGGTGCGCTAATGAATGGCCTCAATTACGCCACCTGCGATCAGGTTTTTTTAAGTGATGCCGACACCTATGTTCCGCCCGATCAAGACGGAATGGGCTATATGCTGGCAGAAATAGAGCGCGGTGCTGATGCCGTAGGCGGCATTCCCTCTACTGCGTTGAAAGGCGCGGGTCTGTTACCGCACATCCGCGCGACCGTAAAGTTGCCGATGATTGTTATGAAGCGCACGCTACAGCAGCTCCTGGGCGGCGCACCGTTTATTATCAGCGGTGCCTGCGGGATGTTCCGTACTGATGTATTGCGTAAGTTCGGTTTCTCTGATCGTACTAAAGTCGAAGACCTTGATCTCACCTGGACATTGGTGGCAAACGGCTATCGTATTCGGCAGGCGAATCGCTGCATCGTATACCCACAGGAATGCAACAGCCCGCGTGAGGAATGGCGTCGCTGGCGGCGTTGGATTGTGGGCTACGCGGTCTGTATGCGCCTGCATAAAAGACTTTTATTTAGCCGCTTCGGTATCTTCAGTATATTTCCTATGCTGTTGGTTGTGCTTTATGGCGTTGGGATTTATCTCACTACCTGGTTTAATGAATTCATCACCACCGGGCCACATGGTGTGGTGTTGGCAATGTTCCCGCTTATCTGGGTCGGCGTAGTTTGTGTTATTGGTGCATTTAGCGCCTGGTTTCATCGTTGCTGGTTGTTGGTGCCTTTAGCACCGCTTTCCGTTGTGTATGTATTATTAGCTTATGCCATCTGGATTATTTATGGACTTATTGCCTTTTTTACTGGACGCGAACCTCAGCGCGACAAACCCACCCGCTATTCCGCACTGGTGGAAGCGTCAACCGCTTATTCCCACCCTTCTGTCACAGGAACTGAAAAACTATCTGAAGCTTAATGTTAAAGAGAAAAATATTCAGATTGCAGACCAGGTGATTATTGATGAAAGTGCCGGTGAGGTTGTTATCGGCGCGAATACCCGTATTTGCCACGGTGCCGTTATTCAGGGTCCGGTAGTGATTGGCGCAAACTGCCTGATAGGTAATTATGCGTTTATTCGTCCTGGCACAATAATCAGCAATGGCGTAAAAATTGGTTTTGCCACCGAAATTAAAAATGCGGTTATTGAAGCGGAAGCAACGATTGGTCCGCAATGCTTTATTGCCGACTCGGTAGTTGCAAACCAGGCATATTTGGGCGCACAAGTACGAACCAGTAATCATCGTCTGGATGAACAGCCCGTGTCTGTTCGAACTCCAGAGGGAATTATCGCTACCGGATGCGATAAATTAGGTTGTTATATCGGGCAGCGTTCACGCCTTGGCGTACAAGTTATTATTTTGCCTGGGCGAATTATTTCCCCGAACACGCAACTTGGCCCGCGCGTGATTGTAGAACGTAATTTACCTACCGGAACTTATTCACTCCGACAAGAACTTATCCGTACAGGAGATTAAAATGATAAAACGGACGTTATTAGCGGCGGCAATTTTTAGCGCATTACCCGTTTATGCCGGGTTAACTTCCATTACCGCGGGCTACGATTTTACCGATTATTCTGGCGATCATGGCAACCGTAATTTAGCGTATGCTGAACTGGTGGCGAAAGTTGAAAACGCAACGCTGCTTTTTAATCTTTCCCAGGGGCGTCGTGATTATGAAACTGAATATTTCAATGCCACTCGCGGTCAGGGTGCGGTCTGGTATAAATGGAATAACTGGCTGACAACCCGAACGGGTATTGCCTTTGCGGATAATACGCCGGTCTTTGCCCGCCAGGATTTTCGTCAGGATATTAACCTGGCCCTGTTGCCAAAAACGCTTTTCACGACCGGTTATCGCTACACTAAATATTACGATGATGTCGAAGTCGATGCCTGGCAAGGCGGCATATCATTCTATACTGGCCCGGTGATCTCCAGCTACCGCTATACCCATTATGACTCCAGCGATGCAGGTGGTAGTTACAGCAATATGATTTCCGTGCGTCTGAATGACCCGCGCGGCACTGGTTATACGCAACTATGGCTAAGCCGCGGAACAGGCGCTTACACCTATGACTGGACGCCAGAAACACGCTACGGCAGCATGAAGAGCGTCAGTCTGCAACGTATTCAACCGCTGACTGAGCAACTTAATCTCGGGCTGACGGCAGGTAAAGTGTGGTACGACACCCCAACCGATGATTATAACGGTCTGCAACTTGCAGCCCATCTGACCTGGAAATTCTAATTCCTTCTGCCGCCCGCTATCCGGGGCGGCCTTCCCTGTCGATTAGGCCCCTCTTTCCTTTTTGTTATCCGACTACATTCACCGGATAAATTTTATTCTCCAGTGTTATATACTATAGGGGGGTATGTATTGACATATAGCATACCCCCCTATAGTATATTGCGTGCAGATGATGAGGTGCGAAATGCCCAGTACTCCGGAAGAGAAGAAAAAGGTCCTTACTCGAGTTCGTCGTATTCGGGGGCAGATTGATGCTCTGGAACGGTCGCTGGAGGGTGATGCCGAATGCCGTGCCATACTCCAACAGATCGCTGCCGTTCGGGGCGCGGCTAACGGGCTGATGGCAGAAGTGCTTGAAAGCCATATCCGGGAAACGTTTGACCGAAATGACTGCTACAGCCGCGAAGTCAGCCAATCCGTTGACGACACTATTGAACTGGTTCGTGCCTATCTTAAATAGCTGAATCTATTACCATATTGAGGAAGAGCGAGAGATGAAATCACGTGCTGCCGTTGCATTTGCTCCCGGTAAACCGCTGGAAATCGTTGAAATTGACGTTGCACCACCGAAAAAAGGTGAAGTGCTGATTAAAGTCACCCATACCGGCGTTTGCCATACCGATGCATTTACCCTCTCCGGCGATGACCCGGAAGGTGTATTCCCGGTAGTTCTCGGTCACGAAGGGGCCGGCGTTGTGGTTGAAGTCGGTGAAGGCGTAACCAGCGTCAAACCTGGCGACCATGTGATCCCGCTTTACACCGCAGAGTGCGGCGAGTGTGAGTTCTGTCGTTCCGGCAAAACCAACCTCTGTGTTGCGGTTCGCGAAACCCAGGGTAAAGGCCTGATGCCAGACGGCACCACCCGTTTTTCTTACAACGGGCAGCCGCTTTATCACTACATGGGATGCTCTACATTCAGTGAATACACCGTGGTCGCGGAAGTGTCTCTGGCCAAAATTAATCCAGAAGCAAACCACGAACACGTCTGCCTGCTGGGCTGTGGCGTGACCACCGGTATTGGTGCGGTACACAACACGGCTAAAGTCCAGCCAGGTGATTCTGTTGCCGTATTTGGTCTTGGCGCGATTGGTCTGGCAGTGGTTCAGGGCGCGCGTCAGGCGAAAGCGGGACGGATTATCGCTATTGATACGAACCCGAAGAAATTCGATCTGGCGCGTCGCTTCGGTGCTACCGACTGCATTAACCCGAATGACTACGACAAACCGATTAAAGATGTCCTGCTGGATATCAACAAATGGGGTATCGACCATACCTTTGAATGCATCGGTAACGTCAACGTGATGCGTGCGGCGCTGGAAAGTGCGCACCGCGGCTGGGGTCAGTCGGTGATCATCGGGGTAGCTGGTTCTGGTCAGGAAATCTCCACCCGTCCATTCCAGTTGGTCACCGGTCGCGTATGGAAAGGTTCCGCGTTTGGCGGCGTGAAAGGTCGTTCCCAGTTACCGGGTATGGTTGAAGATGCGATGAAAGGCGATATCGATCTGGAACCGTTTGTCACGCATACCATGAGCCTGGATGAAATTAATGACGCCTTCGACCTGATGCATGAAGGCAAATCCATTCGAACCGTAATTCGTTACTGATTTCCCGCAGGTTTACCCGTCCAGTTCAGACGGGGTTCTTAATACTCTCCCCGGGCAGCCGCCCGGGGGATTAACCATGAGATAATGACTGATGGAACTCATTGAAAAACATGCTAGCTTTGGCGGCTGGCAAAATGTGTATCGGCATTATTCCCCATCACTGAAATGTGAAATGAATGTCGGCGTCTATCTCCCACCAAAAGCCGCGAATGAAAAATTACCGGTGCTGTACTGGCTTTCAGGCCTGACCTGCAACGAGCAGAATTTCATTACTAAATCGGGGATGCAACGTTACGCGGCGGAGCACAACATTATTGTTGTTGCGCCAGACACCAGTCCGCGAGGCAGTCATGTCGCAGATGCCGACCGTTACGATCTCGGGCAAGGTGCCGGGTTTTACCTGAACGCAACGCAAGCGCCGTGGAATGAACATTACAAAATGTATGATTATATCCACAACGAGCTGCCGGATTTAGTGATGCAACATTTTCCGGCAACGACCAGAAAGTCTATCTCAGGTCATTCTATGGGCGGGCTGGGCGCGCTGGTGCTGGCGTTACGTAACCCAGATGAATATGTCAGCGTCTCGGCGTTTTCGCCCATTGTCTCCCCATCGCAAGTACCGTGGGGACAGCAAGCCTTTACCGCATATCTTGGTGAAAATAAAGATGCCTGGTTGGATTACGATCCGGTGAGTCTTATTTCACAAGGTCAACGCGTTGCGGAAATAATGGTTGATCAGGGGTTGAGTGATGATTTTTACGCAGAACAGCTGCGGACTCCAAATCTTGAAAAGATCTGCCAGGAGATGAATATCAAAACGTTAATCCGTTATCACGAGGGTTATGATCACAGCTATTATTTTGTCTCCAGTTTTATTGGCGAGCATATTGCGTACCACGCCAATAAACTGAATATGCGTTGAGCATCCGCGCACGCATGCCGGATGCGGCGTAAACGCCTTATCCGGCCTACATTTCACCCGTAAGCCGTAGGCCTGATAAGACGCGAAAAGCGTCGCATCAGGCATCTGCGCACGGCTGCCGGATGCGGCGTGAACGCCTTATCCGGCCTACACTTCGCCCGTAAACCGTAGGCCTGATAAGACGCGTAAGCGTCGCATCAGGCATCACTGCACGGCTTATCTATGTTTACCACATCAAATCATCAGGCACTTTGAAGTCGGCATACGGATCGTCTTCATCCTGCTCTTCGGCGCTGAGCGCGCTGTGCAACACAATACTGCTGGCATCACGCTGAGCAATTTTATCGGCAACACTAGCGGGAATAATGGCGTATTCACCTTCGCTATTGTTATCGACCAACAAGCGGGCAATCGCCAGACGACCATTAATCAACTGCGCCTGTGTGAGCTTATCGACAAAAATCTTCTTAATCAGATTGCCGTCAGTGAAGTTAAAACCAATATCGCCATTGGCAATGGTGATTCGGTTCATTTCAATGAGCTGCTTCACCTGGGCTTTATATTCTTTCGCCAACGCCGCTTGTTTTTGCTGTTCGCTAAGCTGTTTATCACGCTCAAGCTGTGCCTTTTTATTTTCTTCTACCGCCGCCCGAGCTTCACGCGCCTGAACGCGCGATTTTTTCGCCGTTCTCTCCACCTTCGCTGCTTTTTTGCTGGTGACTAATCCTGCTTTGAGCAACTGCTCTTGTAAGGTAAGTTTTGCCATCTTTGTTTCCAAACCCGCTGAATAATTTTTAGCGAGTATACCTGTAAACGCCGTAGGTGTATTGGGGGCAAGTCCCTTTCGCCCCTGCTTAATAAGGCGCGTCAGGCATCGGCACACGGCTGCATTCTTGATCTCCGACTCATCAAAATAAACACTGCCAGGCCAGCAACAAGAATACCCGGTGCAGAAGCGGCCATTACGCCGACCGTGCCAGTGCCTAATGCCAGCATTTTCCCGGCCAGTAACGGACCGCTCATAGCCCCCAGACGCCCTACCGCCACGGCTGTTCCCACACCTGTTGCGCGGATCTGCGAACTGTAAAACAACGGTGCCAGGGCATACAAAACGCTTTGCCCACCTGTCGCAAACAACCCCGCGACGAATCCCGCCAGCAACATACCGTTAAATGACGACACCGTTCCCAGCGCCAGCAGCGAAGCTAACATGCCGCTATAAATCAGTAGCGACATGGTTACTGGACGCAGCTTATCCATCAATGCGCCCAACATTAACGTCCCGCTTGCCGCACCCATTTGCAGTGCAAACATCACCCCTGCCGCCTGCGATGGCTGGAATCCTTGCTCCACCAAAAGCAGCGGTAGCCAGTTGATCAACATGTAGACCACCAGCAGAGTGAAGAAATAACACAACCACAGCAGCAGCGTCGCGGTTGCCGTTTCTGGCGCAAATAACGCACGCAGTGGAGGCGCGGCCTGTTTTTCGCCAGCGAACACCGCCGACTCCGGCAGCCAGCGCATTAATAGCGGCACCAGAATCAACGGCACCACACCACCTACCCAAAACACCGTTTGCCATGCTAAGTTTGCCCCCGCGAAACCCAGTGTCGCCGCCAGCGCCGCGCCAATGGGAACACCGCAATACATCAGGCTCACTGCCGTCCCACGAAAACGTGGACCCGCGGCTTCAGACGTCAGGGCGATCAGATTCGGCAACGCCGCCCCCAGCCCGACACCGGTCATCAGTCGCGCAAAGACCAGTGAGGGGAAATCCCAGGCAATCGCCGTTGCCAGTGAGAACAAACCAAACAGCGCAACTGAGCCAATCAAAATGCGCTTGCGACCATAACGGTCCGCCAGCATTCCGCCAACCAACGCGCCGGGTAGCAAACCGAGTATTCCGGCGCTGAATATCCAGCCCATTTGCATTTTATCGAGTGCGAAAGCCTGGGCGATGCCACCCGCCGCAATGCCAGCCGCCTGAAGATCCAGTCCTTCCATCAGAGCGACCAAAAAACAAAGCCCGATGGTCAGCATCAGGCGGGTTGAAGATGATGAAGGGGTACGAGTCGACATAAGATGAACCTCGTTGCGAGTGCAGGTGAATCGCGGCTGATACATTGTCAGCCGCGTAATCAGAACCATTTAATGACTGCCTACGGGCGAAATATAGGCCGGATAAGGCGTTTACGCCGCATCCGGCAGTCGTGCTGGGATGGGCATACAAAATGCACGTTCTCGGCAGTCATCATTATTTGTTGTTGCGCAGATCCAGCGCCACGTCGACGATCATATCCTCCTGGCCGCCAACCATCCGGCGTTTGCCCAGCTCAACGAGAATATCCACCGCGCTTAAGCCATAACGCGCCGCCGCCGTTTCACAGTGACGCAGGAAGCTCGAGTAAACACCAGCGTATCCCAGCGCCAGCGTTTCGCGATCGACTCGTACCGGTCGATCCTGCAACGGACGCACCAGGTCGTCAGCGGCATCCATTAACGCATAGAGATCGGTCCCATGCTGCCAACCCAGTTTATCCGCGGCGGCAATAAAAACTTCCAGCGGCGCGTTACCTGCGCCCGCGCCCATTCCCGCGAGGCTGGCGTCGATTCGGTCGCAGCCCTCTTCCACCGCCGCGATAGAGTTCGCCACGCCAAGACTCAGGTTATGGTGAGCGTGCATGCCGGTTTGCGTTTCTGGTTTCAGCACTGCTTTCAGGGCGCGGAAACGGTCACGGATATCGCTCATGTTCATCGCACCGCCAGAATCCACCACATAAATACAGGTCGCACCGTAGCCTTCCATCAGCTTTGCCTGCTTTGCGAGATTCTCCGGCGTGGTCATATGGCTCATCATCAGAAAACCAACGGTGTCCATTCCGAGCTCGCGGGCATACTGAATATGCTGGGCGGAAACATCAGCTTCGGTGCAGTGCGTTGCCACACGAACCACCCGCGCGCCAGCCTGCCAGGCATTTTTCAGATCGTGGATAGTGCCGATTCCTGGCAGCAACAACGTCGCGATTTTGGCGTGCTTCACCACATCCGCCACTGCTTCAATCCATTCAAGGTCGCTATGTGCGCCGAAACCATAGTTAAAGCTGGACCCCTGCAAACCGTCGCCATGGGCCACTTCAATCGAATCCACGCGGGCATCGTCCAGTGCTTTGGCAATCTGGCGAACGTTTTCCAGCGAATACTGATGACGAATGGCGTGCATACCGTCACGCAACGTGACGTCCGAGATATAAAGTTTTTTACCGTTCATGCCGCTTCTCCTGCCTTGCGCGCCAGTGACTGGGCCATTTTTTCCGCTGTCGCCAGCGCACTGGAAGTCATAATGTCGAGGTTGCCTGCATAGGCAGGCAGATAATGCGCTGCGCCTTCGACTTCCAGCCAGACCGCCGTTTTCAGTCCGGAGAACTGCCCCACGCCCGGCAAATTAACCGGTTTATCCTGCGGGATAACTTCAAACTGCACGCGCTGTTTCAGGCGATAACCCGGTACGTAAGCCTGCACCGCCTCAGCCATTTCATTGATTGAGGCTTCGATATCATCTTGTGAAGCTTCGTCGCTCAATACATACACCGTGTCACGCATCATCAACGGTGGCTCTGCTGGGTTAAGCACAATAATCGCCTTCCCTTTTGCCGCGCCACCCACCACTTCAATGGCGCGCGAAGTGGTTTCCGTAAACTCATCGATATTGGCACGCGTGCCAGGTCCGGCAGATTTACTGGCAATAGAAGCGATAATTTCGGCGTAATGAACACGCGCCACGCGTGAAACTGCCGCCACCATTGGAATGGTGGCCTGGCCGCCGCAGGTGACCATGTTGACGTTCAGTTGAGCGACGTTCTCCTCGAGGTTAACGACCGGCACGCAGTAGGGGCCGATGGCAGCAGGCGTCAGGTCAATTAAGCGAATATCCGGTTTCGCTTCGCGCAAAGCGGCATCGTTTTTCACATGCGCACCCGCGCTGGTCGCATCAAATACAATGTCGATATCAGCAAATTCAGGCATGTTCATCAGCCCGATCACCCCTTCATGGGTGGTGGCGACGCCCATACGTCTGGCACGCGCCAGACCGTCGGACTGAGGATCAATGCCGACCATCACCGCCATCTCCAGATGCTGGCCGTGACGCAAAATTTTAATCATCAGATCGGTGCCAATGTTGCCTGAACCGATAATGGCGACTTTACGCTTACTCATGACAGATTTCCTTTTGGGGCTGCGCTTGAAAATGTCGCAGCAACTGAACCTATGCCTTCAATATGGGCTTCAAAACGATCGCCCGCATTCACCGCCACCATCGGACCTAATGCCCCGGTAAGAATGATATCTCCGGCGCGCAGCGGTTCACCCAGGCTGGCCATTTTGCGTGCCAGCCAGACGGCGGCATTAAGCGGATGTCCCAGGCATTCGCTGCCGCGCCCGCTGGAAACCTCTTCGTTATTACGCGTCATCTTCATGGCGCAGTTTTTCAGGTCTAACCCCGCCGGACGTTGCGCCGGACCGCCGATGACATACACCCCGCAGGAAGCGTTATCTGCCACGGTATCGACAAACTGAATCGACCAGTCGCGAATGCGGCTCCCCACCACTTCCAGCGCCGGAAGTACCCATTCAATGGCGTTATACAATTCGTCGAAGGTGATATCGGTTGCGGGTAGATCGCGGTTCAACACCAGTGCAATCTCCGCTTCAATGCGGGGTTGCAGAACACGGGAAAAAGGAATGGTTTCGTTATCGCCATAACACATGTCGGCAAATAATGTCCCGAAATCCGGTTGATCAACGCCCAGTTGTTGCTGCACTTTCGGATGCGTCAGCCCCACTTTGCGCCCCACCACTCGCCGTCCCTGAGCGACGTCGTGTTGCACATTGATGTGCTGAATGGCGTAGGCCGCTTCAGCGTTATCGATACCAATCAGATCGCGCAGCGGCGCAATCGCTTCGCCCTGCTCTGCGGCGCGACGTAAATCCGCCGCCAGTTGCTCAAGAGTATGCTTCGTCATGACCGTTCCTTAAGGGCGTGCGAGGAAATTCAGCACCAGTTGATTGAAAGCGTCGGCATGTTCCCACTGCGCCCAGTGACCACAGTCGCGGAAGATATGCAGTTCAGAACCGGCAATGCCGGACAGCAGACGCAGACCCGCATCCATCGGCACAAAGCGGTCGTTGCGCCCCCAGACAATCAGGGTTTGCGCTTTGATTTCCGCCAGACGTGGGCCAAAATCCGGGAACTGTTTCGGATTGGCTTCCAGGCTCTTAACGAAGTTTTCCAGGTGATCGCGGCGCGACAGCATATTATTCAGGCGCGCTTCAAACAGGGCGTCGGTCAAATCGCTGGTATCAAAAACGAAGATATCCATCATCAGCTTCAGGTTTTCGATAGTCGGCTGACGATAAAGCTGATTCAGTCGCTTAATACCTTCGGTTGGCATCGGCGTAAACAAACTCATGCCGCCCGTACCGCCGCCCATCAGCACCAGTTTGCCGACGCGCTCCGGCCAGTTAAGGGTGAACGCCACAGAACTGTGGCCGCCCATCGAGTTGCCCAGCAGGTGGATTTTGGCGATATCCAGTTGATCCACCACGCTTTTCAGGATTCGCGCATTAAGATCCGATCGTGAACCACTATTAACGATCGAATCGCTCTTACCCCAACCCGGACAATCCAGCAGGATCACCCGATAGCCCGCCTTTACCAGCGGATCGATATTGCGGCTGAAGTTCGCCCAGCCAGTAGCACCCGGGCCGGAACCATGCAGCAGGACAACAGTTTCGTCGCCTTGTCCGCAGTCATTAAAATGGATGCGCAGCGTTTTACCCGCTTCTTCTACATTCAGAAAACGGCTGGTGGCGGCTTCGGTTTGTGGCTGATAACTCATCATCTTCTCCTGCATATTCAGTTCTCTGTTCTGGCGCTTAACGAGCCAAATCCGGCAATCCACTCCGGGATTGGGCGGTAATAACGCCCTTCGCTACGCCAGTTGCCAAACGCAGAAATAGCGGCAAAAGCGGCGACCCAGGTTTTGATTTCATGTGTCGACTTTCCGGCAATGGCGGAAAGCTCTTCGTTACTGACGGCATCCAGTTCCTGTATGCGTCCCTGCTCCAGCAAAGTCATGAACTGGTTATCCCAAATCGGGTTGAGCGGATGCAGCGTTCTCTGATCCTCAACAAACTTCTCAGCGGCGCTAATCACCCGCTGCTGACGCAATTCGCGCTCACTGGCGGGTAAATCTTTCCCGCTCCCCAACAGACGGTCGCGCATATGGGCATCGGCTTTCGCCAGTTCTGGTACCGGTGGCTGATGGGAAAGCCCACCGGACCCAAGGAACAGCACGCGTTTATTGAGAGTGCTGGTGAAACGTCCAATGGCTTCCCCCAACATGCGGGTACGCTGGAAACCGGGCAACGGCGTGGCGACACCGTTGATGAACACAGGCAGAACCGGCACCTTATCCAGCCCACCGAGCAGGAACTCCAGCGGCTGGGCGAACCCGTGGTCCACCTGCATACAGTAAGAAACGGCAAGATCGATTCCGCTCTTCATGACGGCATGCGCACAGGCCTCCGCCAGCTCAACAGGCACGGGCAGCTCACCTGCCGCACTGCCGAAATCACCAATTGCCGTCGCTCCAACGCCTAAACAGAACGGTGGCATCACGTCATAGAAAAAGCCGTTGTAGTGATCTGGCGCAAACAGCACCACCAGTTCAGGGGAGAAAGCCGCAATACGCTCGCGGGCGCTGGCAATCACGCCATTGACCTCATCGAGTACCTCTTGCGCCGGGTCGACATATCCCACCAGCGGCGAGTGGGAAAGACAGTGAAGATAAGCGTGCATATCAGGCTACCTTTTCGACAGAAACGTCGGCATCAGGGCGGGTCAGCGTCATTACCGACGCCAGTTTATTCAGCGTATTACCCAGAGTTTGCGGAATGGCGGTGGCGGCAACAAAGCGATCCGGGCGCATCACCACCAGCGAAGCATTGTGTTGCGCGAACCAGCTACGCAGGCGACCTTGCGTATCGCCCACGCGTAGTACGCCGTCGTGGTTATCCTGTGCGGTATGAATTTGCACTTCCGGCACCACCTGAATGAAGCGTGTGCCCAACGCGCGCCACTGCTGGATTTGCTCGTCGCTCATCCCCCACAGTGGATTGCATCCCCAGCCAATTACCGCGAAGTTCGCGCCGATCGCGTTATCGAGCAGCGTCACGTCGCCGTTTTCCAGCGTGACTTTCGGCTGAATAAACATCTTGCCGACCGGAGAGTGCTTCGCTTCGCCCTCACGCACCAGCGCACCGCCGTAATATTGCGGCATCGGCTTGAAGCGCATTTCGAGGAAGTAGCGTTTTACTGGCGGCAGATAATTCAACAGCCAGGAAACGCCGTCACGTAACGTACCCTGCCAGCGTTTCGGCGGAGCCAGCACGTTGCCCGCCGTCACGGACAGGTCAATCATCGCTTTGGCGTGATCGCGACGTTCTTGTTGATAGGTATCGAGCAGCGCATCGCGGGCTTTCCACTGGATAACCAACGCCAGTTTCCATGCGAGGTTAAAGGCGTCGCGCATGCCACTGTTATAGCCCTGCCCCTGCCATACCGGCATGATGTGCGCGGCATCGCCCGCCAGCAGTACGCGATCAATACGAAAACGTTGCGCCAGTCGCGCGTTGTGGGTGTAGACACGCTGGCGAATCAATTCAACATTGTCCGGATTAGGCAGCACTTTGCTTAACAGCTTGCGCATATTTTGCGGCTCACGCAGCTGTTCTTCGGTTTCTCCCGGCATCACCATAAATTCAAAGCGACGTACCGCATGAGGCAGCGCGGCAGAAACATACGGGCGCACCGGATCACAACACAAATAGATATGCGGCGTACTTAACGGATCGTTGGCGATATCTACCACAATCCACTGATTTGGCGCAGTTTTACCTTCAAACGGCACATTCAGGGTGCGACGGACAAAACTTGCCCCACCATCACAGGCCACCAGCCATTGGGCTTTGACCGTTTCCCGCTGCCCTTCTGCCGTTTTCAGGTGCAAGGTCACTTCGTCATCTTGCTGGCTGAAGGCCTCCAGCTCGCGGGAAAACAGGCAGCGCACATTCGGAAAACGCGACAATCCTTCCAGCATCACCGCATCGACCTGAGGCTGATTAAAGGCGTTACGGCGCGGCCAGCCAAATTCATCGGTCATTGGCTGAATATCAGCAAAACAGCGACCTTTTGGGGTGAGAAAACGCATCGCGTGCCACGGCGTAGTGTGCGGCAGAACATTATCGACCAGGCCGACCGACTGCATGGTGCGCAGCGCCTCGTCATCAATACCAATCGCACGCGGGTAGTCGATCAACTTATCGAGTTTCTCCACCACCAGCACGTCAATGCCCATCTGGCCGAGATAGTTCGCCATCATCAGCCCGACCGGACCGGCACCAGCGATCGCCACCTGAACGCTATGGTTAACAGCAGGCTGGATGTCAGGATGTTGTATTGCCATTTCAGTACCTCACGACTCGGACAAAATGCCGTTGCGCGCACAGTACGGCGCAACTTATTTTGTTAAAAACATGTAAATGATTTTTTATTGTGCGCTCAGTATAGGAAGGGTGTTTTCGGCTACAATCAAAACATGCCCGAATGTGCACCAAGTGCACAACGTTGTTTTAACTATAGAAATGTCAATTAATATGCAGAACAATGAGCAGACGGCATACAAAACCGTGCGCGGCTTAACCCGCGGTCTAATGTTATTAAATATGTTAAATAAACTTGATGGCGGTGCCAGCGTCGGGCTGCTGGCGGAACTCAGCGGCCTGCATCGCACCACTGTGCGGCGACTACTGGAGACGCTGCATGAAGAGGGATATGTCCGGCGTAGTCCCTCCGATGATAGTTTCCGTTTGACCATCAAAGTGCGGCAATTAAGCGAAGGATTTCGTGACGAACAGTGGATTTCTGCACTGGCGGCCCCACTGCTGGGCGATCTGTTGCGCGAAGTGGTATGGCCGACAGATGTGTCCACCCTGGATGTTGATGCAATGGTGGTACGCGAAACTACCCATCGTTTCAGCCGCTTATCTTTTCACCGGGCAATGGTCGGGCGACGGTTACCGCTTCTGAAAACCGCCTCGGGCCTGACCTGGCTGGCCTTTTGCCCGGAACAAGAACGCAAGGAATTAATCGAGATGTTAGCCTCCCGCCCCGGTGATGACTATCAACTGGCACGGGAACCGTTAAAGCTGGAAGCCATTCTGGCGCGCGCGCGCAAAGAGGGGTACGGACAGAACTACCGCGGCTGGGATCAAGAAGAAAAGATCGCCTCTATTGCCGTACCGCTGCGCAGTGAACAACGGGTGATTGGCTGTCTGAATCTGGTGTATATGGCGAGCGCAATGACCATTGAACAGGCAGCGGAAAAGCATCTTCCGGCGCTACAACGGGTGGCAAAACAGATCGAAGAAGGGGTTGAATCGCAGGCTATTCTGGTGGCCGGACGGCGAAGCGGCGTGCATTTACGTTGACACCATCGAATGGCGCAAAACCTTTCGTGGTATGGCATGATAGCGCCCGGAAGAGAGTCAATTCAGGGTGGTGAATGTGAAACCAGTAACGCTATACGATGTCGCAGAGTATGCCGGTGTCTCTTATCAGACCGTTTCCCGCGTGGTGAACCAGGCCTGCCACGTTTCTGCGAAAACGCGGGAAAAAGTGGAAGCGGCGATGGCGGAGCTGAATTACATTCCCAACCGCGTGGCACAACAACTGGCGGGCAAGCAGTCGTTGCTGATTGGCGTTGCCACCTCCAGTCTGGCCCTGCACGCGCCGTCGCAAATTGTCGCGGCGATTAAATCTCGCGCCGATCAACTGGGTGCCAGCGTGGTGGTGTCGATGGTAGAACGAAGCGGCGTCGAAGCCTGTAAAGCGGCGGTGCACAATCTTCTCGCGCAACGCGTCAGTGGGCTGATCATTAACTATCCGCTGGATGACCAGAATGCCATTGCTGTGGAAGCTGCCTGCGCTAATGTTCCGGCGTTATTTCTTGATGTCTCTGACCAGACACCCATCAACAGTATTATTTTCTCCCATGAAGACGGTACGCGACTGGGCGTGGAGCATCTGGTCGCATTGGGTCACCAGCAAATCGCTCTGTTAGCGGGCCCATTAAGTTCTGTCTCGGCACGTCTGCGCCTGGCGGGCTGGCATAAATATCTCACTCGCAATCAAATTCAGCCGATAGCGGAACGGGAAGGCGACTGGAGTGCCATGTCCGGTTTTCAACAAACCATGCAAATGCTGAATGAGGGCATCGTTCCCACTGCGATGCTGGTTGCCAACGATCAGATGGCGCTGGGCGCAATGCGCGCCATTACCGAGTCCGGGCTGCGCGTTGGTGCGGATATCTCGGTAGTGGGATACGACGATACCGAAGACAGCTCGTGTTATATCCCGCCGTTAACCACCATCAAACAGGATTTTCGCCTGCTGGGGCAAACCAGCGTGGACCGCTTGCTGCAACTCTCTCAGGGCCAGGCGGTGAAGGGCAATCAGCTGTTGCCCGTCTCACTGGTGGAAAGAAAAACCACCCTTCCGCCCAATACGCAAACCGCTTCTCCCCAGGCGTTGGCAGATTCTTTAATGCAGCTGGCGCGACAAATTTCCCGACTCGAAAGCGGGCAGTGAGCGCAACGCAATTAATGTGAGTCAGCTCACTCATTAGGCACCCCAGGCTTTACACATTATGCGTCCGGCTCGTATGTTGTGTGGAATTGTGAGCGGATAACAATTTCACGCAGGATACAGCTATGACTATGATTACGGATTCACTGGCCGTCGTATTACAACGTCGTGACTGGGAAAACCCTGGCGTTACCCAACTTAATCGCCTTGCGGCACATCCCCCTTTCGCCAGCTGGCGTAATAGCGAAGAGGCCCGCACCGATCGCCCTTCCCAACAGTTGCGCAGCCTGAATGGTGAATGGCGCTTTGCCTGGTTTCCGGCACCAGAAGCGGTGCCGGAAAGCTGGCTGGAGTGCGATCTTCCTGAGGCCGATACTGTCGTCGTCCCCTCAAACTGGCAGATGCACGGTTACGATGCGCCCATCTACACCAACGTGACCTATCCCATTACGGTCAATCCGCCGTTTGTTCCCGCGGAGAATCCGACGGGTTGTTACTCGCTCACATTTAATATTGATGAATGCTGGCTACAGGAAGGCCAGACGCGAATTATTTTTGATGGTGTTAACTCGGCGTTTCATCTGTGGTGCAACGGGCGCTGGGTCGGTTACGGCCAGGACAGCCGTTTGCCGTCTGAATTTGACCTGAGCGCATTTTTACGCGCCGGAGAAAACCGCCTCTCGGTGATGGTGTTGCGCTGGAGTGACGGCAGTTATCTGGAAGATCAGGATATGTGGCGGATGAGCGGCATTTTCCGTGACGTCTCGTTGCTGCACAAACCGACCACACAAATCAGCGATTTCCATGTTGCCACTCGCTTTAATGATGATTTCAGCCGCGCGGTACTGGAGGCAGAAGTTCAGATGTGCGGCGAACTGCGCGATGAGCTGCGGGTGACGGTTTCTTTGTGGCAGGGTGAAACGCAGGTCGCCAGCGGCACCACGCCTTTCGGCGGTGAAATTATCGATGAGCGTGGTGGTTATGCCGATCGCGTCACGCTACGTCTGAACGTCGAAAACCCGGCGCTGTGGAGCGCCGAAATCCCGAATCTCTATCGTGCGGTGGTTGAACTGCACACTGCCGACGGCACGTTGATTGAAGCAGAAGCCTGCGATGTCGGTTTCCGCGAAGTGCGGATTGAAAATGGTCTGCTGCTGCTGAACGGCAAGCCGGTGCTGATTCGCGGCGTTAACCGTCACGAGCATCATCCTCTGCATGGTCAGGTCATGGATGAGCAGACGATGGTGCAGGATATCCTGCTGATGAAGCAGAACAACTTTAACGCCGTGCGCTGTTCGCATTATCCGAATCATCCGCTGTGGTACACGTTGTGCGACCGCTACGGCCTGTATGTGGTGGATGAAGCCAATATTGAAACCCACGGCATGGTGCCAATGAATCGTCTGACCGATGATCCGCGCTGGCTACCCGCGATGAGCGAACGCGTAACGCGAATGGTGCAGCGCGATCGTAATCACCCGAGTGTGATCATCTGGTCGCTGGGGAATGAGTCAGGCCACGGCGCTAATCACGACGCGCTGTATCGCTGGATCAAATCTGTCGATCCTTCCCGCCCGGTGCAGTATGAAGGCGGCGGAGCCGACACCACGGCCACCGATATTATTTGCCCGATGTACGCGCGCGTGGATGAAGACCAGCCCTTCCCGGCTGTGCCGAAATGGTCCGTCAAAAAATGGCTTTCGCTGCCTGGAGAACTGCGCCCGCTGATCCTTTGCGAATATGCCCACGCAATGGGTAACAGTCTTGGCGGCTTCGCTAAATACTGGCAGGCATTTCGTCAGTACCCCCGTTTACAGGGCGGCTTCGTCTGGGACTGGGTGGATCAGTCGCTGATTAAATATGATGAAAACGGCAACCCGTGGTCGGCTTACGGCGGTGATTTTGGCGATACGCCGAACGATCGCCAGTTCTGCATGAACGGTCTGGTCTTTGCCGACCGCACGCCGCATCCGGCGCTGACGGAAGCAAAACACCAGCAGCAGTTTTTCCAGTTCCGTTTATCCGGGCGAACCATCGAAGTGACCAGCGAATACCTGTTCCGTCATAGCGATAACGAGCTCCTGCACTGGACGGTGGCACTGGATGGCAAGCCGCTGGCAAGCGGTGAAGTGCCTCTGGATGTCGCTCCACAAGGTAAACAGGTAATTGAACTGCCTGTACTACCGCAGCCGGAAAGCACCGGGCAACTCTGGCTAACGGTACACGTAGTGCAACCGAACGCGACCGCATGGTCAGAAGCCGGACACATCAGCGCCTGGCATCAGTGGCGTCTGGCGGAAAACCTCAGCGTGACACTCCCCGCCGCGTCCCACTCCATCCCGCATCTGACCACCAGCGAAACGGATTTTTGCATCGAGCTGGGTAATAAACGTTGGCAATTTAACCGCCAGTCAGGCTTTCTTTCACAGATGTGGATTGGCGATGAAAAACAACTGCTGACGCCGCTGCGCGATCAGTTCACCCGCGCACCGCTGGATAACGACATTGGTGTAAGTGAAGCGACCCGCATTGACCCTAACGCCTGGGTCGAACGCTGGAAGGCGGCGGGCCATTACCTGGCCGAAGTGGCGTTGTTGCAGTGCACGGCAGATATACTTGCCGACGCGGTGCTGATTACGACCGCTCACGCGTGGCAGCATCAGGGAAAAACCTTATTTATTAGCCGGAAAACCTACCGTATCGATGGACACGGTGAGATGGTCGTCAGTGTGGATGTTGAAGTAGCGAGCGATACACCGCATCCTGCACGGATTGGCCTGACCTGCCAGCTGGCGCAGGTCGCAGAGCGGGTAAACTGGCTCGGATTAGGGCCGCAAGAAAACTATCCCGACCGCCTTACTGCGGCCTGTTTTGACCTCTGGGATCTGCCATTGTCAGACATGTATACCCCGTACGTCTTCCCGAGCGAAAACGGTATGCGCTGCGGGACGCGCGAATTGAATTATGGCCCACACCAGTGGCGCGGCGACTTCCAGTTCAATATCAGTCGCTACAGCCAACAACAACTGATGGAAACCAGCCATCGCCATCTGCTGCACGCGGAAGAAGGCACATGGCTGAATATCGACGGTTTCCATATGGGGATTGGTGGCGACGACTCCTGGAGCCCGTCAGTGTCGGCGGAATTCCAGCTGAGCGCCGGTCGCTACCATTACCAGTTGGTCTGGTGTCAAAAATAATAATAACCGGGCAGGCCATGTCTGCCCGTATTTCGCGTAAGGAAATCCATTATGTACTATTTAAAAAACACAAACTTTTGGATGTTCGGTTTATTCTTTTTCTTTTACTTTTTTATCATGGGAGCCTACTTCCCGTTTTTCCCGATTTGGCTACATGACATCAACCATATCAGCAAAAGTGATACGGGTATTATTTTTGCTGCTATTTCTCTGTTCTCGCTATTATTCCAACCGCTGTTTGGTCTGCTTTCTGACAAACTCGGGCTGCGCAAATACCTGCTGTGGATTATTACCGGCATGTTAGTGATGTTTGCGCCGTTCTTTATTTTTATCTTCGGGCCACTGTTACAATACAACATTTTAGTAGGATCGATTGTTGGTGGTATTTATCTTGGCTTTTGTTTTAACGCCGGTGCGCCAGCAGTAGAGGCATTTATCGAGAAAGTCAGCCGTCGCAGTAATTTCGAATTTGGTCGCGCGCGGATGTTTGGCTGTGTTGGCTGGGCGCTGTGTGCCTCGATTGTCGGCATCATGTTCACCATCAATAATCAGTTTGTTTTCTGGCTGGGTTCTGGCTGTGCACTCATCCTCGCCGTTTTGCTCTTTTTCGCCAAAACGGATGCACCCTCTTCCGCCACGGTTGCCAATGCGGTAGGTGCCAACCATTCGGCATTTAGCCTTAAGCTGGCGCTGGAACTGTTCAGACAGCCAAAACTATGGTTTTTGTCACTGTATGTTATTGGCGTTTCCTGCACCTACGATGTTTTTGACCAACAGTTTGCTAATTTCTTTACTTCGTTCTTTGCCACCGGTGAACAGGGTACGCGGGTATTTGGCTACGTAACGACAATGGGCGAATTACTTAACGCCTCGATTATGTTCTTTGCGCCACTGATCATTAATCGCATCGGTGGGAAAAACGCCCTGCTGCTGGCTGGCACTATTATGTCTGTACGTATTATTGGCTCATCGTTCGCCACCTCAGCGCTGGAAGTGGTTATTCTGAAAACGCTGCATATGTTTGAAGTACCGTTCCTGCTGGTGGGCTGCTTTAAATATATTACCAGCCAGTTTGAAGTGCGTTTTTCAGCGACGATTTATCTGGTCTGTTTCTGCTTCTTTAAGCAACTGGCGATGATTTTTATGTCTGTACTGGCGGGCAATATGTATGAAAGCATCGGTTTCCAGGGCGCTTATCTGGTGCTGGGTCTGGTGGCGTTGGGCTTCACCTTAATTTCCGTGTTCACGCTTAGCGGCCCCGGTCCGCTTTCTCTACTGCGTCGTCAGGTGAATGAAGTCGCTTAAGCAATCAATGTCGGATGCGGCGCGAGCGCCTTATCCGACCAACATATCAGGACGGAATGATCGCAATGAACATGCCAATGACCGAAAGAATAAAAGCAGGCAAGCTATTTACCGATATGTGCGAAGGCTTACCGGAAAAAAGACTTCGTGGGAAAACGTTAATGTATGAGTTTAATCACTCGCATCCATCAGAAGTTGAAAAAAGAGAAAGCCTGATTAAAGAAATGTTTGCCACGGTAGGGGAAAACGCCTGGGTAGAACCCCCCGTCTATTTCTCTTACGGTTCCAACATCCATATAGGCCGCAATTTTTATGCAAATTTCAATTTAACCATTGTAGACGACTACACGGTAACGATCGGTGATAACGTATTGATTGCACCCAATGTTACTCTTTCCGTTACGGGACACCCTGTACACCATGAATTGAGAAAAAACGGTGAGATGTACTCTTTTCCGATAACGATTGGCAATAACGTCTGGATCGGAAGTCATGTGGTCATTAATCCAGGCGTCACCATCGGGGATAATTCTGTTATTGGCGCGGGTAGTGTCGTCATAAAAGACATTCCACCAAACGTCGTGGCTGCTGGCGTTCCTTGCCGGGTTATTCGCGAAATAAACGACCGGGATAAGCACTATTATTACAAAGATTATAAAGTTGAATCGTCAGTTTAAATTATAAAAATTGCCTGATGCGCTCCGCTTATCAGGCCTACAAGTTCAGTGATCTACGTAGGCCGCATCCAACGTAAACAAAGCGCAGGAACAAGCGTCGCATCATGCCTCTTTGACCCACAGCTGCGGAAAACGTGCTGGTGCAAAACGCAGGGTTATGATCATCAACCCAACGACGCACAGCGCATGAAACGCCCAGTCCATCAAGTAATTGCCACTGATACTACGCAGCACACCAGAAAACCACGGGGCAAGCCCGGCGATGATAAAACCGATCCCCTGCATAAACGCCACCAGTTTGCCAGCAATAGCGGGTTGCGCAGAGTGATCGAGTGCCAGCAGCAAACAGAGCGGAAATGCGCCGCCCAGACCTAAACCACACACCATCGCCCAGAAGACCGGCAATTGCAGCGGCAGCCAGATAAAGCCGCAGAAACCCACCAGTTGTAACGCCAGCGCCAGCATCAAAAGTTTGCGCCGATCCTGATGGCGAGCCATAGCAGGCATCAGCAATGCCCCCGCAGCTTGCCCAAGCGTCATCAACGCCAGCAAGGAACCGCTGTACTGCGCGCTGGCACCAATCTCAATATAGAAAGCGGGTAACCAGGCAATCAGGCTGGCGTAACCACCGTTAATCAGACCGAAGTAAACACCCAGCGTCCACGCGCGGGGAGTAAATACCACGCGAACCGGAGTGGTTGTTGTCTTGTGAGAAGAGGCGACCTCGCGGGCGTTTTGCCACCACCAGGCAAAGAGCGCAACAACGGCAGGCAGCGCCCACCAGGCGAGTGTTTGATACCAGGTTTCGCTATGTTGAACTAACCAGGGCGTAATGGCGGCACCAAGTCCACCGCCGCCCATTAGAGCCGCGGACCACAGCCCCATCACCAGTGGCGTACGGTGCTGAAACCGCCGCTTAATTACCGAAGGCATCACTGCCTGAATGATGCCGATCCCCACTCCACCAAGCAGTGCGCTGCTAAGCAGCAGCGCACTTTGGGGGTAAAGCTCACGCATCAATGCACCGACGGCAATCAGTAACAAACTGATGGCGACGCTGCGACGTTCGCTGACATGCTGATGAAGCCAGCTTCCGGCCAGCGCCAGCCCGCCCATGGTAACCACCGGCAGAGCGGTCAACAGGGCAGCCACGCTAAAGCTCATTCCGCTTGCCTGGCGCAATTGCGGTAGCAGTGGCCCGACGGAGGTGAGCAGTGGTCGCATATTAAGACCAATCAGCACCAGAACCAGCAGCATCGTGAACGTCTTTTGATGGTTACGCATGGCTGTCAGAACGGTTTGGTCGGCAGATATTTACCATCTAAGGTGATGACCGCACGTTCGCCACCTTCCGGGTCCGCCACTTTCTTAACGTCGAGTTTGAAGTTAATCGCGCTGATAATGCCATCGCCAAACTTCTCATGAACCAACGCTTTCAGGGTTGTGCCGTACACCTGCAACATTTCATAGAAACGATACATCGTTGGGTCGGTTGGAATACGGTCATCAATGCAGCCACGCACTGGGATCATCTGTAACAGTAGAATGGCGTCTTCGTCGAGATCCAGCTTCGCCCCGACCTGGCGGGCGGCGTCGGCAGGAAGCGCCTGCTGACCCAGCAAAGCCGCGGTCACAAAGGCTTCTGCCAGCCCGGTGCCGTCGGCAATCTCGGCAAATGAGAGATCTTTTTTAGCTTTGCTGAGCAAAATGGCATCGGCAAGATCAAGACGAATATTGCGGTTAATTTGTGACTGAATCATGGTGGAACTCCTGATGGTTTAAAAATAAGGTTACGCTGCGGTCGGTTGGCGTAGCGGTATGGCACAAACGCGAGGATTAGCGGCCAGTGGCACAAACTGGCGGGTTGCGCCGTCAAAAGCTGCGATGCTGCCGCTTTCAATGTCGTAGACCCAGCCGTGCAGGGCGATCCGCCCCTCTTCGAGCGCCAGGCGCACCGATGGATGAGTTTGCAAATTAGCCAACTGAGCAATGACGTTTTCACGTACCATCGCCGCAGCTTTTGACGGTAAATCGGAATGCGGGCGCGCCTCATTAACGACGCGGGCTGAATCGGCATAACGCAGCCAGTGGGAGACGGCAGGCATATGGTCCATGCACTGACAGCTGGCAATGGAGGTCATCGCGCCACAGTTGGAATGACCGCAAATCACAATGTCAGATACCCGAAGCGCAGCGACGGCATACTCCACCGAAGCAGAAACGCCACCGGGTTCCGGCCCGTAGGAAGGGACGATATTGCCCGCGTTGCGAATAACGAACAGATCGCCAGGCTCACGTTGCGTCACCAGCTCAGGGACCAGACGGCTGTCGGAGCAGGAGATAAAAAGTGTGCGCGGGCTTTGCTGTGTCGCCAACTGTTTAAATAAGGCTTCCCGCTTCGGAAATGCCTCGCGCTGGAATTTAAGGAATCCATCAATAATCTCTTTCACCGTTAACCTCTGTCTGTCTCTGGAATGAGAGGCAGACTACTCGCCGATTGTCATAAGGTAAAAGTCTCATTTATGATGAGTCCTATTGGATTTACTTATAGGTTGCGAATGCTCTCTCGACATATCAATTATTTTCTTGCCGTGGCTGAACATGGCAGCTTCACCCGTGCCGCCAGTGCGTTGCACGTCTCCCAGCCTGCGCTTTCCCAGCAGATTCGCCAGTTAGAGGAGAGTTTAGGCGTGCCGCTGTTTGACCGTAGCGGGCGAACGATTCGTCTCACTGATGCAGGAGAAGTCTGGCGACAGTACGCCAGCCGGGCGTTACAGGAACTGGGGGCGGGTAAACGGGCGATTCATGATGTTGCCGATCTGACGCGAGGATCGCTGCGTATCGCCGTCACCCCCACCTTTACGAGCTACTTTATCGGCCCCTTAATGGCGGATTTCTATGCGCGCTATCCCGGCATCACGCTCCAGCTACAGGAAATGTCGCAGGAGAAAATCGAAGATATGCTTTGCCGCGACGAGTTGGACGTTGGGATTGCCTTCGCGCCTGTGCATTCGCCGGAGCTGGAGGCAATTCCTTTACTGACAGAAAGTTTAGCGTTAGTCGTGGCGCAACATCATCCGCTGGCCGTCCATGAACAGGTGGCGTTGAGTCGCTTGCATGATGAAAAACTGGTCCTGCTCAGCGCGGAATTTGCCACCA
This sequence comes from Escherichia sp. WS338, assembly GCF_046486405.1. Lineage (NCBI taxonomy): Bacteria > Pseudomonadati > Pseudomonadota > Gammaproteobacteria > Enterobacterales > Enterobacteriaceae > Escherichia > Escherichia sp. WS338. The sequence continues at coordinate 28,683 of NZ_JBJQLL010000015.1, forward strand.
GAGAGCAAATTGACCACTACTGCGAGAAAGCGGGGCTGCATCCACAGGTGGTCATTGAGGCGAACTCAATTAGCGCGGTTCTGGAGCTGATTCGCCGCACTTCCCTTTCCACATTGTTACCAGCAGCGATTGCCACACAACATGACGGGCTTAAAGCTATTTCTCTTGCCCCGCCACTACTGGAGAGAACGGCGGTTTTGTTGCGGCGGAAAAATAGCTGGCAGACTGCCGCCGCGAAGGCATTTTTGCAAATGGCGTTGGATAAATGCGCGGTTGTTGGCGGAAATGAATCGCGGTAACCACTGACACAATTGCCTGATGCGCTACGCTTATCAGGCCTACGAGTTCAGTGCTCTACGTAGGCCGGATAAGGCGTTCACGCCGCATCCGGCATAAACTACGCTCGCTTTGTCAACACACAGCCCAGCCGATCACCGTTTGTAATCGATGGCTTCTGGCTGCTCCAGATATACGGTGGTTTGTGCCGGTTGTGTGCTGGCAATCACCTTGCCGCCACGTACCGAATAACGTACCGGAACCTGACGGCGCAGCGCATCAAATCCATTTTCAGCCGGCAGGATAATCAGGTTGGCGCTGTTTCCGGCGGCAATGCCGTAATCCTGCAAATTCAACGTTCTGGCACTGTGGTGGGTGATTAAATTCAGGCCATCGTTAATCTGTCCGTAGCCCATCAGCTGGCAAACATGCAGCCCCATATGCAGCACTTGCAGCATATTCGCCGTTCCCAGCGGATACCACGGATCGAAGACATCATCGTGACCAAAGCAGACGTTAATGCCGGACTCCAGCATCTCTTTAACGCGCGTGATGCCGCGACGTTTTGGATACGTATCGAATCGTCCTTGCAGATGAATATTGACCAGCGGGTTGGCGACAAAGTTAATACCGGACATTTTCAGCAAGCGGAACAGGCGTGAGGTATACGCCCCGTTATAGGAGTGCATTGCCGTGGTGTGACTGGCGGTGACTCGCGCGCCCATGCCTTCACGGTGCGCCAGGGCAGCAACGGTTTCGACAAAGCGCGACTGCTCGTCATCGATCTCATCACAGTGAACGTCGATGAGACGGTCGTATTTTTGCGCCAGGGCGAAGGTTTTATGCAGCGACTCCACGCCGTATTCACGGGTAAATTCAAAATGCGGAATCGCCCCCACTACATCTGCCCCTAAGCGTAACGCCTCTTCCAGCAACGCTTCACCGTTGGGATACGACAAAATCCCTTCCTGAGGGAAGGCGACGATTTGCAGATCAATCCACGGCGCGACTTCCTGCTTCACTTCCAGCATTGCTTTCAGCGCAGTTAGCGTTGCATCCGAAACATCGACATGGGTACGCACATGCTGAATGCCGTTGGCAATCTGCCATTTCAGCGTTTGCCATGCGCGTTGTTTCACATCGTCATGGGTTAATAACGCTTTGCGCTCGGCCCAGCGTTCAATGCCTTCAAACAGCGTGCCGGACTGATTCCAGTTCGGTTGTCCGGCGGTTTGCGTGGTGTCCAGGTGAATATGTGGCTCCACAAACGGCGGTATAACTAAACCTTGTTCGGCATCCAGGCTGTTTTCAGTTATGGGCATCACGCCGGATTGCGCATCAATGGCGCTGATTTTTCCGTCCTGCAGATGAATCTGCCACAGCCCCTCTTTGCCTGGTAACCGGGCGTTAATAATTGTTTGTAAAGCGTTATTCGACACTGTTAGCCTCCACATGCGTCATTGCTGCTGTCGTTTTACGATTCAAAATCGGGTTAAGGATCAGATAGCTCAGCGCGCCACCTAATACCGCGTTGACCGGAACAATACCCGGTAACCAGTGGCCTGCGGCAATCCCCAGCGCGACCGCCAGAATCGCCACCCAATTGACACTCATCATACGCGTGGTCGCAAAGTGCTCATAGCGGCGACGGTTCATCAGATAGTCAGCGATGATCACGCCCCCTACCGGAGGAATAGCTGCCGAAAGGAAGGTCAGCCAGCCGACAAAATTGTTATACAACCATAATGCGCAGACCGTACCGATAATACCGTTAATCACCGAAAGGGTTTTACTCGACATACCGGTAATGTTGGCGAAACCTAAACCCGACGCATAAAGTGCGTTATCGTTGGTGGTCCAGATATTCAGCCCCAGCACCACAATCGCAGGCAGCAGCAGACCCTGAGCAATCATCACATCAGAGATATCCGCCATCCCCAGTGCCGCCGCGCCCGCTGCACCGAAAATAAACATCAACGAGTTGCCGAGGAAAAAGGCCACCATCGCCACCAGCACCGCCAGTTTGGCATTACGACCAAACCGGACAAAGTCAGCGGTGAGCGTGCCCGCACTGATAAATGACCCCACAACCAGCGCCAGCGCGACATTGAAATCTAACGGTTGTGCGGGAACGACCGCTTTTAATGCGTCCAGGCCGCCCATGCCGTTAACGGCCAACCACACGGAATAACCGCCAAGACAGGCGATAGCCGGAACTGCAATCACCGAAAGAACCGTCAGCGCCGAAATGCCAAAGAAGACGGTGACGGTCATCAGTAAACCGGAAACGGCAATCAGCAAATTAATATCCAGCCCGGTTGCCTTGCCCACCGGAATGGCAAACATCGCCACGCCAACGCCAAACCAGCCAACCTGGGTGCCGCCCAGCAGCAGTGAAGGCAGCCATGAGCCTTTAACACCAAAAGAGAAGCGAGCAAGAAGATGAGTGGTCAGGCCGGTTTTTGCGCCAATGTAACCAAGAAATGAAGTGTAAATACCGAGGAGAAGATTACCGATGAGGACTGCGAGGAAGAAATCATGATAGCTAAGACCGGTTCCGAGAGTGCCGCCGGTCCACATACTGGCGGAAAAGAAGGTTAATCCCAGCATGACGAACGTCAATGCTAATACCCCTTTCCGCGCCGACTGCGGGACTGGCCCCTGGCTAAAGTTGTTATCTTGCGACACGAAATTCCCCCTTTTTGCTGTTTGAAACCCAAAAAATCCGCCGCATTCTATTCATCTGAAGATAAAAAGCAATCGTTTTCGTGGGGAAATATATTTTTTATATGAATGAGTGCAAAAAGGTGGGGGAAAAATTATCGGTGTAAAAACAGTGGGTAGGCATAATAAGACGCGGTAAGCGTCGCATCAGGCATCGGCGCATGGTGTCGGATGCGGCGCGAGCGCCTTATCCGACCTACGGTTCAGGCCTGTAGGCATGATAAGACGCGTCAGCGTCGCATCAGGCATCTGCGCACGGTGTCGGATGCGGCGCGAGCGCCTTATCCGACCTACTCTTCCATCGCCTGGCGGATCTGATCCAACGACGCCGGATCATCAATGGTCGTCAGGTTCCCAGGATCACGTCCTTCGCAAATCGCCTGGATCGTGCGGCGCAGCATTTTTCCAGATCGCGTTTTCGGCAATTGCGAGACAAACCAGACGTGCGCCGGGCGGCCAAAGTTGCCAATCTGGCTGTCCACCAGCGCCATAATCGCCTTCTCTTGCGAGTGCGCCACCTCACGGTCTTCCAGACTGTCGCTCTCTTTCGGAATGACAAACGCCACCGCCACCTGCCCTTTCAGCGCATCTTTCACCCCAACCACCGCCACTTCGGCAACGCCCGGATGACTGGAGATACTCTCTTCAATCTCGCGCGTCCCCAGCCGATGCCCGGCAACGTTAATCACATCGTCAGTGCGCCCGAGAATAAAGTGATAACCGTCAGCATCGCGGATGCCCCAGTCAAAGGTGGCATACACCGGACGGGAAAACAGCGACCAGTACGTCTTCACAAAGCGGTCGTCATCGCCCCAGATGGTCTGAATACACCCCGGCGGCAGCGGCCCTTCCACCACCAGCATCCCTTTCTCGTTGACGCCGCACGGTTCGCCGGTGACTTCATTGAGCAACTGCACGTTATAGCCATACATCGGCACGCCGGGGCTACCCAGACGCGTCGGCCTGTCGTCCAGACCGCGAGCAATCGCCATAATCGGCCAGCCGGATTCGGTCTGCCAGTAATTGTCGATCACCGGCACATCCAGCGTATTGCTCACCCAACTGGCGGTCGGCTCGTCCAGCGGTTCTCCAGCCAGATAGAGCACTTCCAGCGACGAGAGATCGTGTTTGCGAATTTCAGCGGTAGGGAATTTTTTCAGCACGCGAATGGCGGTCGGCGCTGAGAACATGCGGCTAACCTGATATTTCTCGACAATTTTCCACCACACGCCGCAGTCCGGCCAGGTCGGCAATCCTTCGTAAACGATAGTCGCCATCCCCGCCAGCAGCGGCGCGTAAACGATATACGAATGCCCTACCACCCAGCCGATATCCGAAGCACAAAAGAACACGCCGCCCGCTTTGCCGCCAAAAATGATGTCCATCGAGGTCGCCAGCGCCACCGCATATCCGCCGACATCACGCTGCACGCCTTTAGGTTTGCCGGTTGTGCCGGAGGTGTAGAGAATACAGGAGGTTTCGTTGGATTCCAGCCACGCCACCGGCACCCGCGCACCGATGTGTTGATGGCGCAACGACGCGAAATCGACATCCCGCCCGCTGACGCGCGCCATTTTCGCCAGTCCGCGATCCACCAGTAAAACGTGGCGCGGCTGATGCTGCGCCTGACTTATCGCATCGTCGAGTAATTTTTTATAGGGAATGATTTTGCCACCGCGCGCTCCGGCATCAGCCGAGACAATCAGCACCGGTTTAGCATCATCAATTCGCGCCGCCACGCTGTGCGAGGCAAATCCACCAAACACCACCGAGTGAATAGCGCCAATGCGCGCGCAGGCCAGCAGGGTAATATGCGCTTCGGCAATCATCGGCATATACACCAGCACCCGATCGCCACGCTGCACGCCCAGTGAGCGCAGCATTGACGCCACCGCATTCACTTCGTCATGTAACTGGCGGAAGGTAAAGGTACGCTCTTCCTCTGTTTCCGAAGAGACGGCAATCAATGCCAGCGCCCCTGGCTGTTTCTCCAGCCAGCGATCGATAGCGTTGTGACACAAGTTGGTTCGGCCTTCACAAAACCAACGGGCAAACGGCGGGTTGCTGTGGTCTAGCGTTTGCGTAAAGGGCGTCTGCCAGTCAATACGCCGGGCCTGCTCGGCCCAGAACTGCTCCGGTTCGTTAATCGAACGCTGATAAAATTCGCTAAAAGACATAATGCTCTCCTGTTGAACTTACGCCTTACCGCCGTTTACTTAAATGACGTACAGGTCGAGATACTCATTGACCGGCATCTGTTCCAGGCGAGTTCTGTCGAGAGAAACCTCCAGAATGCGCTGCTGCTGGCGAGTCGGGAACTGGCGCGCGAGATTGATTTTGAATTTATCGACCAGCTTCGGAATGCCATCCTGACGGCGGCGAGCATGACCAATGGGGTACTCCACCACCACTTCTTCAAAGCGCGTGCCGTCGGTGAACTCAAGGGTAATGGCATTGGCGATGGCGCGTTTTTCCGGGTCGTGGTAGTCAGCAGTAAATGCCGGATCTTCAAAGCAATTGATCTTCTCGCGCAGGGCGTCAATGCGTTTATCTTGCGCAACGTTGTCCTCGTAATCTGCCGCCGTTAAGCGCCCGAATAGCAGCGGGATCGCCACCATGTACTGAATGCAGTGATCGCGGTCTGCCGGGTTATTGAGCGGCCCTTTTTTGTCGATGATGCGAATACAGGCTTCGTGGGTGCGAATGGTCACTTTTTCGATATCTGCCGCCGTTTTGCCTGCTGCCTGCATCTGTTCATAGAGCGTCATCGCTGCTTCAACTGCCGTCTGGGAGTGGAACTCCGCCGGGAAGGAGATTTTGAACAGCACATTTTCCATGACGTAAGAACCGTACGGGCGCTGGAAGCGGAACGATTCACCTTTGAAGGAGACGTCGTAGAAGCCCCACACAGGCGCAGTCAGGGCTGACGGGTAACCCATTTCGCCCGTTTTCACCATCAGTGCCAGACGTACCGCGCGGGAAGTGGCATCGCCCGCCGCCCAGGATTTACGCGTGCCGGTGTTCGGTGCATGACGATAGGTGCGCAGCGACTGTCCGTCTACCCATGCCAGCGAAACGGCGTTGAGAATTTCCTCGCGGGTCAGGCCGAGCATTTCGGCGACCACGGCGGTGGAAGCCACTTTCACTAACAGAACGTGGTCGAGGCCGACGCGGTTAAAGGAGTTTTCCAGCGCGATGCAGCCCTGAATTTCATGGGCTTTGATCATTGCGGTCAGCACCTGTTTCATGGTCAACGGCGCTTTGCCGCTGGCGACCGCGTTGCGCGAAAGCCAGTCTGCCGTTGCCAGAATGCCGCCGAGGTTGTCGGAAGGATGCCCCCACTCCGCCGCCAGCCAGGTATCGTTGAAATCGAGCCAACGGATCATCGCGCCGATGTTAAATGCCGCCTGGACGGGGTCGAGCTGGAACTGAGTTCCGGGGACGCGCACGCCGTTAGGTACGACGGTGCCGGGGACAATTGGCCCCAGCAGTTTTTTACAGGCTGGGTATTCGAGAGCTTCAAGACCGCAGCCGAGCGTGTCGAGCAGGCAGTAATGTGCGGTGTCGTAGGCTACTTTGGAGCTGATTTCGTAGTTCATCACGTAATCGACGATATCAACGATTTCACGATCAAATTCCGGGCGGATGTTGTTGATTTGAGCTGACATTGGGTACGTTTCCTTATTGTTATTCGTAGAGGTTTACTGGCGCTTATCCAGCGCGACAAACTGGCGGTCTTCCGGTCCAACATAATTGGCGGAAGGACGGATAATTTTGTTGTCCTGACGTTGTTCGATAATGTGCGCCGCCCAGCCGGTGACGCGGGCGATAACAAACAGTGGGGTGAACATCTCGGTGGGAACGCCCATCATGTTGTAGGAAACAGCGGAGAACCAGTCGAGATTGGGGAACATCTTTTTGCTCTCCCACATCACCGTTTCCAGGCGATCGGCGATGTTGTACATCTTCAGCGACCCGCCTTCCTGCGAGAGCTGCTTCGCCACACGTTTGATCACCTGATGACGCGGGTCGGCGATGGTATAAACCGGATGACCAAAACCAATGACCACTTCTTTGTTTTCCACCCGCTTGCGGATATCGGCTTCGGCTTCGTCCGGCGTTTCGTAGCGTTGCTGGACCTCCAGCGACACTTCATTCGCCCCGCCGTGCTTCGGCCCGCGCAGTGCACCAATCGCGCCAATAATCGCGGAATACATATCAGAGCCGGTGCCCGCAATCACCCGGCTGGTAAAGGTGGAGGCGTTAAACTCGTGTTCGGCGTACAGCACCAGCGAAATATGCATCGCCTTTTCCCAGCTTTGCGACGGCTTTTCGCCATGCAGCAGATGCAGGAAGTGACCGCCGATGGAGTCGTCATCGGTTTCCGGCTGAATGCGTTCGCCGTTGTGGCTGTAGTGATACCAGTAGAGAAGAATCGAGCTAAGTGACGCCAGCAGTTTGTCGGCAATATCCCGCGCGCCAGAGACGGTATGCCCCTCTTTTTCTGGCAGCGTGCAGCCGAGCGCGGAAACGCCGGTGCGCATAACATCCATCGGGTGTGACGCCGCCGGTAAGGCTTCCAGCACGGTACGCACGTTAGCCGGTAGACCACGCAGGGCTTTCAGTTTCGTTTTGTAGGCGGCGAGTTCGTCACGGGTCGGCAGTTTGCCGTGGATCAGCAGATGCGCTACTTCTTCAAATTCGCAATGTTCCGCCAGATCAAGAATATCGTAACCACGGTAATGCAAGTCATTGCCACTTTTACCCACGGTGCAGAGCGCCGTATTGCCCGCCGGAACGCCAGAAAGTGCTACCGATTTTTTCGGTTTAATGACATGGGTACTGTTTTGCAGGATCGTTGTGTCGCTCATATTGTCCTCGTCATTGTTATCATTTGTAGGGTCGAGATTGTTGTCGGATGCGACGCTATGCGTCTTATCCGACCTACAGTTCAGTTCACCTCGTAGGCCTGATAAGTCGCGTCAGCGGCGCATCAGGCATCGGTTGTCGAATACAACCAACGGGCGTTTTTATTTCACCTGACCACGGGCAAACAGGTCGTCGAGCTTCTCTTCGTACTGGTAGTAGTTGATGCTTTCGTACAGCTCGTTGCGGGTTTGCATGGTGTCGATGACGCTTTTCTGCGTGCCTTCCTGGCGCAGGACGTTGTAGACATGTTCAGCGGCGCGGTTCATGGCGCGGAAAGCAGAAAGGGGATACAGCGCCATTGCGACATGGGCGCTGCGTAATTCGTCGGTGGTAAACAGCGGCGTGGCACCAAATTCAGTAATGTTGGCAAGGATCGGCACCTGCACCGCATCGGCAAACTGGCGGTACATGGCGAGTTCGGTAATTGCTTCCGGGAACAGCATCTCGGCACCCGCTTCAACATAGGCCTCCGCTCGTTCGATTGCCGCATCCAGCCCCTCTACCGCCAGCGCATCGGTGCGCGCCATGATCACAAAATCAGGATCGGTTTTCGCATCCACCGCCGCGCAGATCCGATCCACCATCTCTTCTTTCGAGACGATCGCTTTATTCGGACGATGACCGCAGCGTTTCGCACCAACCTGATCTTCAATATGCAATCCTGCCGCACCGGCTTTAATCATTGATTTCACCGTACGCGCCACGTTAAAGGCTGAAGAACCAAAACCGATATCCGCATCCACCAGCAGCGGCAGCGAACAAACGTCGGTGATACGGCGAATATCTGTCAGCACGTCATCAAGAGTAGAAATACCGAGATCGGGCAGCCCCAGCGACCCTGCCGCCACGCCACCGCCGGAGAGATAAATTGCCTGATATCCGGCACGCTGCGCCAACAGCGCATGGTTGGCGTTAATGGTGCCAACAATCTGCAATGGATTTTCTTTAGACAGTGCAGCGCGAAACGCTTTACCTGGAGAGTGTAGAGACATAGCCCATCCTTTGTTATCAACTTGTTATTTGCGTTGATAAAGACAAAGCAAGGGGTGCGCCACAATTGACTGAATAAAATTAAATGTTTAATTTCAATTTGTTATAAATAAAGTCATGAAGTAATCCGCAAATATGCGTTTCAGTTAACGTTTCAGGCAATGTTTCACCGCGTTTCATTGCAACAATTATGAAACAAGGCTAAACCCAATATTCGGTTTCTTAACTTTGCGGTGCGCTATGGCACATCCACCACGGCTGAATGACGACAAACCGGTTATCTGGACGGTATCGGTGACGCGCTTATTCGAGCTGTTTCGCGATATCAGCCTCGAGTTTGATCACCTGGCGAACATTACCCCTATTCAGCTTGGCTTTGAAAAAGCAGTGACCTACATCCGCAAGAAACTGGCAAACGAACGCTGCGACGCCATCATCGCCGCTGGCTCTAACGGCGCGTACCTGAAAAGCCGCCTGTCAGTGCCAGTTATTTTGATTAAACCGAGCGGCTACGATGTGTTACAGGCACTGGCAAAAGCCGGAAAACTCACCTCTTCTATCGGCGTTGTCACTTATCAGGAAACCATTCCGGCACTGGTGGCGTTTCAAAAAACCTTTAATTTGCGCCTCGACCAACGTAGCTACATTACCGAAGAAGACGCGCGCGGGCAGATTAACGAGCTGAAAGCCAACGGCACCGAAGCGGTGGTCGGCGCGGGGCTGATTACCGATCTGGCAGAAGAAGCCGGAATGACCGGAATTTTTATCTATTCCGCCGCCACCGTGCGCCAGGCGTTCAGCGATGCGCTGGATATGACGCGCATGTCGTTACGCCATAACACTCACGATGCTACCCGTAACGCCCTGCGTACTCGTTACGTGCTGGGCGATATGCTCGGTCAATCACCACAGATGGAACAGGTGCGGCAGACTATTTTGCTGTATGCCCGCTCCAGTGCGGCGGTGTTGATTGAGGGGGAAACGGGGACGGGCAAAGAGCTGGCGGCCCAGGCGATTCATCGGGAATATTTTGCCCGCCACGATGCGCGACAGGGCAAAAAGTCGCATCCGTTTGTTGCCGTCAACTGCGGAGCGATTGCCGAATCGCTGCTGGAAGCGGAGCTGTTTGGCTATGAGGAAGGGGCGTTTACCGGCTCGCGACGCGGAGGTCGCGCCGGGCTGTTCGAAATCGCCCACGGTGGCACGCTGTTTCTTGACGAGATAGGCGAAATGCCGCTGCCGTTGCAGACTCGGCTGCTGCGGGTGCTGGAAGAAAAAGAGGTCACCCGCGTCGGCGGGCATCAGCCTGTTCCGGTGGATGTGCGGGTCATTAGCGCCACTCACTGCAATCTGGAAGAAGATATGCAGCAAGGGCAGTTTCGCCGTGACCTGTTTTATCGGCTGAGTATTTTGCGTCTACAACTGCCGCCGCTACGCGAGCGGGTGGCGGATATTCTGCCGCTGGCGGAAAGCTTTTTGAAAATGTCTCTGGCGGCACTCTCTGTCCCTTTTTCTGCCGCATTACGTCAGGGATTAGAGACCTGTCAGATTCTATTATTGCTCTACGACTGGCCGGGCAATATTCGTGAACTGCGCAATATGATGGAACGACTGGCGTTATTTTTAAGTGTGGAACCGACGCCGGATTTAACGCCGCAATTTTTGCAGCTGCTACTGCCGGAACTGGCGCGCAAGTCGGCAAAGACTCCCATTCCAGGCTTGCTGACAGCACAACAGGCACTGGAGAAATTTAATGGCGATAAGACAGCAGCGGCGAATTATTTAGGTATCAGCCGAACGACGTTCTGGCGGCGGCTGAAAAGCTGAACTGCCGAATGCAGCGCGAACGCTTTATCCGGCATAAATTTCAATAGATGATGATCACCGATAAACTTACGCATCGGGGATGTTTACATAGGATTCAGAATTACTTCTTCTTATAAATATTTGCCGTGCCGTGGATCTTATTGTCAGTTTGACCAGAGGTCAGTACCAACACATCAGCCCCTTTTTCATCGGCTTTTTTGATCAAATCTTCTTTCGCATCTGCGGTCGACATTTCATTACTGGTTGAAATATCACCTATTTTTTCATATTGCGATTCAACCTTTTCAAATTCCGCTTTGGTCATTAATTCTGCGGCATAGACATTGGTAACGGCAAACGCTAACGCACCGACTAACATTTTAGAGATTATTTTCATATTACGGCTCCAGAGTTGTTATCACACTATCACCCACCCACATTATTGGGTTGATTAATAATTAGTTCAGTCAGGGCATAAACGCCAGTAATCGGAAATAAGACACTTTGTGATCTCTCTCGCACCCGATTATTTTTGGTAGAAATATGATGAAGTTACTTCACTTATTTATGGATGAAATCACTATGGATCCTTTGCACGCCGTTTATCTGACCGTAGGACTGTTCGTGATTACTTTTTTTAATCCGGGAGCCAATCTCTTTGTGGTAGTACAAACCAGCCTGGCTTCCGGTCGACGCGCAGGGGTGCTGACCGGACTGGGCGTGGCGTTGGGCGATGCATTTTATTCCGGGTTGGGTTTGTTTGGTCTTGCAACACTAATTACGCAGTGTGAGGAGATTTTTTCGCTTATCAGAATCGTCGGCGGCGCTTATCTCTTATGGTTTGCGTGGTGCAGCATGCGCCGCCAGTCAACACCGCAAATGAGCACACTACAACAACCGATTAGCGCCCCCTGGTATGTCTTTTTCCGCCGTGGATTAATTACCGATCTCTCTAACCCGCAAACCGTTTTATTTTTTATCAGTATTTTCTCAGTAACATTACATGCCGAAACACCAACATGGGCACGATTAATGGCCTGGGCGGGGATTGTGCTCGCATCAATTATCTGGCGAGTCTTTCTTAGTCAGGCGTTTTCTTTGCCCGCAGTGCGTCGTGCTTATGGGCGTATGCAACGCGTTGCCAGTTGGGTTATTGGTGCAATTATTGGTGTATTCGCGCTACGCCTGATTTACGAAGGGGTGACGCAGCGGTGAGCAGATAATTTACTCTCTACGTAATCAACCTGATTTGCCGAATCCCAACCATCGGCGATGATAGCCCCCGTAATGCGTGGTCCTTATTTCCGATAAGTTTACTTGAGTCTTTAGCTTCCCATTTCAGCCCACTCTCCCCTGTGTGGGCTTTTTTCATTGTTCTGACCCGTCCTGAATAGCCAAACAATGGCAATGTTCCACTTTGCAGGGATGATAATAAGGGATCTGATTCAGAAAAGTTTTGAAAAGTTGGACCGCCATCGAGGCCTCGAACCCCGTACCATACAACAATCCTGGTTGTCGTCTGCTCTTCCTGATGAGCTAATGGCGGTTTTTGATATGAGCCTTACAACATATTTTCTGTCAGGCTTGAGTGCGATGCGTAAGATACAGAAAAGACCCCACACAAACATGATGGAATTATGATTTTTTTCATATGAATGTCAACCCACACATTCACAAAACATCTGTATGAGAACATTTTTTATACACCATATAGCTGCGAAACCACTACTGGTGCTTTTTTAAGCGAAACTCCGCCGTTCACAACAAAATATCGGCGAAAAAGGAGGGGGAATGCCATTTGGCATACAGATATACAGATGAAATGATGACCTGCTTTGCGATTCACTCTCTGGTGGAATAACAACTTGCAGGTGGCTCTCTTAAATAAAAATAAACGTCGCAGATAATAAAGCTCTGATTAAACCATACACTATCAGAAATCGCTCATAACTAACGTGTAAAGTAGTGGAGTTAATTTAACAATCTGAATTTACGCTATAGGTTTACCACTACTTTGATATTATTTCGCTCTCCTTAACTAAAAAGTTAAGTGGAGCGAAGTTAATATGTTAAACCACAGGATGTTTATTAATTTTTTCAGTCTGTTAGTGTGCGATTATCGATAACAAAACGATATTTCACATCACCACGCAGCATTCGCTCATAGGCTTCATTAATTTGATCGGCCCGAATCATCTCTATATCAGCCACGATGCCATGTTCGGCGCAAAAATCGAGCATCTCCTGAGTTTCTGGAATGCCGCCAATCATAGAACCAGCTATCGCGCGGCGTTTCATGATCAGGTTGAAAACTTCCGGCGATTTATGCGGTGTCGCAGGCGCACCAACCAGCGTCATGGTGCCATCGCGCTTCAGCAAGGTGGTAAAATCGTCGAGATTATGTGGCGCAGCTACTGTATTCAAAATGAAATCGAAACTCTTGAGATGAGCCGCCATCTCATCGGCATTGCGTGAGTTAACAACTTCATCGGCCCCCAGGGCTTTTGCCGCTTCGCGTTTTGACTCAGAAGTGGTAAATGCCACCACATGCGCCCCCATCGCGTGGGCCAGCTTGATCCCCATATGTCCCAGACCGCCGATGCCGACCACGCCCACTTTTTTACCCGGCCCGGCCTGCCAGTGACGTAGCGGCGAGTATGTGGTGATCCCTGCACACAACAAAGGAGCCACCGCCGCCAGGTGCTCTTGCGGGTGACGAATACGCAGAACATATCGCTCATGAACGACGATCTGTTGTGAGTAGCCGCCCAGAGTATGGCCCGGTTCGTCCGGCGTCGGCGAGTTATAGGTGCCGGTCATGTGATCACAGTAGTTTTCCAGCCCGTCTTCACACTCTTCGCAATGTTTACAACTGTCGACAATGCAGCCGACACCAACCAGATCGCCCGGCGCATATTTTTCTACCTGATCACCAACAGCTACCACGCGCCCCACAATTTCATGACCCGGCACGCAGGGGTAAACCGTCCCCGCCCACTCCGAACGGACCTGGTGGAGATCGGAATGGCAGACGCCACAGTAAGCGATTTCGATTTTGACATCATGCGGTCGCGGTTCACGCCGGGTGATATCCATCGGTTCAAGTGGTTGTTTAGCGGAATATGCACCAACAGCTTTGATCTTCATTGTGTTTACTCCTGATTAGCTATGTGTATTTGGCGATGCCTGATATGTCATCGCGGCAAAACGCGTCCATTGAATATAGCCAATATTTAAACCACCCGATCCAGCCCTAACATGCCGCGAGCCTGAATGAAACAGAGCAGCAACGTTCCCCATAAGGCCATCGTCAGGTAGGGGCTTATACCGAGAATATTGAAGCCGCTTTCAATAATTTGCAGAAGAAACAGCGCCAGCACCATACCAATTATCCGCCCGCTGCCGCCGTCCGGATTAACCCCGCCGAGTACTGCCGCGAGGATTGACACCAGCAAGTACGATTCGCCATAAGAGGCCTTAGCCGAGTTGAGTTTCGACATCATCAAAAATGCCGCTACCGCACAAAGCAAGGCGGAAATGACATACACCCATATCAGCACCAGACGAGTGTTAATACCGGAGTAAAGTGTTGCTCGTTCGTTAGAACCAATCAGATAAATGGATTTACCGAGCGGCGTTTTCTCCAGCAATATCCACAGCCCCAGCGCCACTGCGGTAAACAACCACATCGGTAGCGGAATACCGAACCACTGTGCATGATTCAACCACAGCACCCATGAGGGATAATTGGCAATGGCGCTACCGCCTGTCACCAGAATATTTACCCCTTTGAGCAACGTCATCATCCCGAGTGTTGCAAGAATTGGCGACACTCGAATACCAGCAATCAATACGCCGTTACATAAACCGATTATCACCGCCGCGCCAGCGCCCGCCAGCAGCGTAGCGACAACCGTAGCAATACCCGGTGGATACTGAGTCGCCACCCACGCCATCACCAGTGAACAGGCGTTAGCAGTGGCTATAATTGACAAGTTAATGCCACCGCAAAGCATGGTCACCGCCATAGCCAACGCCAGAATGCCCAGCACGGGCATTTGCGAAGCGACGGACTGGAAATTACTTATCGACCAGAAAATCTCCGGCATAGTAATGCTGAAGGCTGCAACAGTTAGCACCAGCAGGCCGATCAAGTAAAACTCAACGTTGTTACGCCACGATTTTTTCATAGCAGACTCCGGTTCTGATGCTGACTCCACGCCGTGGCACTAATGCTGGCAACGATGATGATGCCGGTGATCAATGTTTGCCAGTAAGACGAGACTCCCAATAAATTTAGCCCGTTTTGCATCACTGCCAACAACACCACGCCGAGCAAAGTACCGGTTAACGTGCCGCGCCCGCCGAGCAAACTAGTGCCGCCAAGCACCACCGCAGCCAGTACTGTCAGCTCATAACCCAGAAGAGAATCGGGGGCGACAGTCATCACCGTCCACGACTGCACTACACCCGCAGCACCAGACATCAATCCCATATAGCCGTAGACGAAAAGTTGCAGTTTCAGCACGCTAAAGCCGATGCGACTGGCTGATTCGCGGTTCCCGCCAAGGGCATAAATTTTGCGCCCTACACTGGTGAAATTCATGATAAACGCTGTTAGCAGCACCACCGTAATCATGGCGATCAGCGGCAGACCAAGGCCATAGTCATAGCCATCAGCATCGGTGTACTTGAACAACATAACCCCCTGCTCAAACCACGGCGGAAAGTCGTACAGCCACACACCTTTACTCAACCATAACAGCAGGCCATAGAAAATATTCAGCGTCGAGATAGTGATGATGATAGACGGCACCCGTAGGCGATTAACCAGTAAGGCGTTTATTAAGCCAAGTAAAATGCCGATGCCGCCCGCCAGGGCAAACGCGACAGCAAAGTTGCCACCCATTTTTTGCAGCAACAGCACCATGCCGTATTGCGCAATGATGGTCATTGCCGGAAACGAAATATCAATCCCACCGGAAATTAACACCACAAACAAACCACAGGCGAGAATAGTCAACATGGCATAGTTATTGGCGAGATCGTACAAATTACCGAATGTCAGAAACTCGTCGCTGCGCCAGGCAAGGCCAACAAACAGCACCACAATCAGTAATGCCAGCCAGAATTCATGGCGTTTTTTCAGTTCAGCCATTTACCACCTCCGCAATCCTGGCCTGAGAACTGCTGTCAGGCAGGAAGCTATGGGTGATCTGACCTTTTTGCATTACCAAAATCCGGTGGCTTTGATACCACGCTTCTTCAATTTCATCGCAGATCATCAATACCGCAATGCCATGAGCCGCCAGATCGCTGATAATGCCGTATATTCCTGCTTTGTTGGCGATATCAACACCGACAGTCGGGCTATCGAGAATCAACAGTCGTGGCCCAATCGCCAGCCATTTGGCGATCGATACTCGCTGCGCGTTACCCCCGGAAAGCGTATTCACCGGGAGATGTGGGTCAGAGACTTTGATGGTCAATGCCTTGATTAGCCTGTCCACCAGGTCACGCACTTTAGCTTCACTCAGAAAGCCGAAGCGATCTTTTACCTTGTGAAAAACAGTGCTAATGATGTTGTCTTCAATAGATTGCGCCATCACCAAACCGCGCGACATGCGATCTTCCGAAACATAACCAATACCGTGGCGGATGGCGTCCTGGTTACTATGCAGTGTAACCGGCTGACCGTTGATGAGGATCTCACCAGCATCCGGTCGGGTCATACCAAACAGACTCAGACATAATTCCGTGCGCCCCGCACCAAGCAGGCCAACAATCGACACCACTTCGCCCGCTTCCACCCGCAAGTTAATATTTTGATATTCCCCATGACGACTTAAATTACGCACCTCCAGCACCGGGGTGCTGGATTTTCCCTGCCACAACTCTCGTACCTGATATTCGAACTCCTGGCCGGTCATCAGAAAACTGAGTTGTTTTGTGGTCATCTCTGCGGCCGGAAAGGTCCCGACCAGCTCACCATCTTTCAGCACTGAAATACGGTCGGAAACTTCCATCACTTCTTCCAGACGATGACTGACGAAGACCACGCAGATCCCGCGTTCCCGCAATTGATGCACCACCTGTAATAACCCTTGCACTTCCTGATGGGTCAGCGAAGCGGTTGGTTCATCCATCACGATCAACCGTGCGTCCTGCGCCAGTGCACGGCAAATTGCCACCAGCTGACAGCGGGCAATTGAAAGCTCAGAAACGAGCGTATCCAGTGGCAATGTGACGTTAATACTGGTCATTGCCGCCTGCGCCACCTCACGCAGACGACGGCGGTTAACAAACAGACCGTGGTGATAGTGATTCACGGCGATATTCTCCCAGACACTCAGGTTAGGAAATAAAGAGAGGTCCTGATAAATCACCTGAATCCCCTGCGCCACCGAAGCGGCGGGTGTCAGCTTTGACCAGTTTTTCCCACCAAGCGTAATTTCCGCCCCCTCATCCGGGCGATAAACACCGGACATAATTTTAATCAACGTCGATTTACCACAGCCGTTTTGCCCGGCAAGGCAGTGCACCTCACCCGACATAAAGTCGAGAGAAACATCGCGCAGCGCTCGCGTGGCATGAAACGTTTTGTTGATATGACGAAGGGAAAGGAAGGTTTCCATAGCATCCCCTGGCAATAAGAATCGGGGCTTTCGCCCCGAAGAAATGGATTAATAAAGTGAGTCGATATTGTCTTTGTTGACCAGTAATACCTTATGGAAACGGATAATTCGCTTATCCATATCTACGTCAGCCTTACCGAGATTCTGCATTTCTAATCCAGGTTTGATCTCTTCACCCTTCAGCAACGTGCTGGCGACGGCCGCGAGTGCGTAACCTGCAGAGGCCGGATCGTAAGTAATCCCTTCGGTGATATCACCACTTTTAATCAGTGATGCCGCCTGTGAAGGGATCATCATGCCATAGACTGCGACTTTATTTTTCGCCCGTTTCTCTTTCACTGCACGTCCCGCGCCAATCGGGCCGTTTGAACCAAAGGAGACAACCGCTTTCAAGTCAGGATAGGTTTTCATCAGGTCCAGTGTGGTACGACGTGAGTCATCCACACTCTCGGCAACCGGCATGCGGCGGGTAACTTCATGCATATCCGGGTAATGCTCTTTCTGGTATTTCACCAGCAAGTCAGCCCATAAGTTATGCTGCGGCACGGTCAAACTACCCACGTAAATCACATAGCCGCCCTTGCCCCCCATGCGTTTCGCCATATGCTCAACATATTCAGCGGCAAATTTTTCGTTATCAATGATTTCGATATCCCAGTTAGCACTTGGCTGACCGGGAGATTCGTTGGTCAGAACCACAATTCCGGCATCTCGCGCTTTTTTGAATACCGGTTCCAGCACGTTGGCATCGTTTGGCACGATAGTAATTGCATTAACCTTACGGGCGATTAAATCCTCAATAATTTTAACCTGTTGCGGAGCATCAGTACTTGAAGGCCCCACCTGTGACGCATTAACACCAAAGGCTTTACCCGCCTCAACCACACCTTCGCCCATGCGATTAAACCACGGCATACCATCGACTTTAGAGATATTCACCACGACTTTTTCCGCTGCCTGGAGCGGCGCAGAAATTAGCGCAGCGCCTAATAACAGCGAAGACACCATATTGATAACAAAACGTTTATTCATCATTTCAGCCTCATTGCAGGGTAGTCAGGAAGTGTTCGCCCAAATTAGCGCGCTGGAGAGAATAAGAATTTTCGAATATTTTTATGCAGAATAAACAGCCCTATTTCAGGCAGCTATTAAAAATATGGTTATAAATATGGACAAAACGGGCAGCAACAATAAGTGTGACATTCATCACGTAAAAAATAGCAAAATAAACAAAATTAGCGATATTTTATGTGTGTGAGTTTATTTCGCGTAGATAAATAGTTATCTACACAACGTCAATAAGGGCATATTCTTCAAAGATAACGTCCATTTCTGGTGAATAGCTTCCTTCTGCCTGGAAAAAACGACGGTGTTCATTACGCCAATATTCAAGACTGAGGTCACCTTCACCTTCCTTACGGGCAAGCTCCGCGGTGACATCAGAAAAGCGCAGTAAATGCAGGCCAATCACTCTGATAACACATACAGGCTCACCACGGCTATTTTCTACAATCTTATACTCACCAATCATCGGAAATGCGTTGTCTTCAATACATCCTGCCAGCGAACCACAGGAAGCTGTTTTAACACCAGTCGCAATCAACGTTGCGAGGTGATCGGCCAACGCTGCAGAATCGCCAAAAGTACAAAAGGAAGCATGGGGATATTTTTGTAAGATTTTTTCTTTTATGGTCATGAGAATATTTTCGCGATTACGGAAAAACAAATCACATCTTAATTACTGTTGGTAACCATCAGCAAGAGTATCATTGGTTTTTCGATACTGAATCTTTTTTATCCGAAGCAGGTCACATTTATGGCCTGATAAATACCTTTGTTAAAACTCACTTTTGTGTATTTCTCTCAAATAATCCCCTGGAAATTATGCCGGGAGATTATAAAGTTCAGGATCATTCATTAGCAGACCATTCCCGCCCCACTCCCTGGGGCTTAAATCTCTTACTATTCACCGTTGCAGGCGTTTCAAATGCGCATCAACCTGCCACACTCCCCCACACCAGTTGCCCTTTATGGAACGTTGCGGTTCTCGGCGAGATACGCGCCACCGCCTCGGCGGAACAGGAGGCGTCCACCAGCACAAAGCTGGCGTCATCCTGCGCTTTGGGCCAGACACGCTCGCCTTTTTCATTCAGCGGCAATACATCGCCAGTGGCTAGAAACAGCGAACGGGAGAGGTTCTGTTCGTTAGGACGAATATAGAGCTGCGCGTACAGATTGGCTTTTTCCAGCATGTCGCCCAGACCATAAGGCGACCAGTGGTCGATAACGCTGTCAGTGCCAGTCATGACTTTTACGCCTTTGTCGTGCAACTGTTTGAGCGGCATATGCAGCGTGCCAATCGGCACCGTCGAGGCAATAGAAATTTGCTGCGCCACCATCCGGTGCGCCAGTTCATCTACCTGTTGTTCGTTGAGCGTTGCCAGCGCAAAGGCGTGACTGATGGTCAGCTTGCCCTTCAGCTGTGGCGTTTTCTCTACCGTTTCAACCATATAATTGATAGCTGCCACGCCTGCCGGAGTGGTTTCGTGCAGGTGAATATCGACGCCTTTGTCATAGTCCAGCGCAATCTGGAACATGGTGTCGAGGGATTTTTCCATCGCGCCATCGACACTGGTCGGGTCCAGCCCGCCGACGTAATGCGCGCCCGCCTGCATTGCTTCACGCATTAAAGGTTCCGATTTCGACAGCAGCAAACCGTGCTGCGGGAAGGCGACAATTTCACACTCGAAGCCCGCCTGACGTCGCGCCAGCACCGACTGCAAATTTTGCAGATTTTTCAGGCCGGAAACCGGTTCGATATTGCAGTGGCTGCGGGCAATGGTGGTGCCTTTTGACTGCAATAAATCGATCAGTTTTTCCGCCCGTTCCTGAGTATATGGTTGCAGCTCCGGCAGCATTTTCTGCTCGAGTTTGATCATGTCCTGGATGGTGGTGCCTGCCGGACGATTGAGCGAGCGCCACGGCCCGCCGTAAAAGGTTTTGTCGAGATGAATATGCATGTCGCGGGTAGTGGGCAGCATCAGCTTACCGCCAGCGTCATAGTGCGGCAGCGTGGCGTCCGGATGCTGCTTGTTCTCGCGCAGGGCAACAATTTTGCCGTTCTGAATCTCTACGGTCTGGTGCGCCGTGCGGGTCTGTACTGCCACACCGTTTTCGTAGTCAAAACCGGTTTCCAGCAGCACGTTGTCGAGATAGTAGTGCGGGTCAGTGATTTTCATGGTGTTATTCGCGTCGCAATGGATTGTGCCAGAGACTGCCGCATGGGCGAGCGGCACAGAGGTACCAAACAGCGCGGCGGCGGTGACCATCTTACCGCTCTGGCTCAGAAACTCACGGCGGCTATTGTTTTCTTTCATCTTACGTCCTTACGTTTTAATAATATGGGTGCCCGTTTCACCACGCAGCGCCGCAGGCAGGCATTCCGGCGTGGTGATAATCACTTCTTTACCGCCCTGTTCCAGGAACGCCAGGCTGGCGATGATTTTTGGCAACATGCTGCCCGGCGGGAAATGCCCTTCCTGCATATAGCGGGTCATGGTGGCAATATCCACCCGATCCAGCGCCTGCTGCTGCGGTTTGCCAAAGTGGATACAGACTTTTTCGACGCCGGTGGTGATCACCAGAATGTCGGCGTGAATTTCACGGGCCAGTAGCGCGGTAGAGAGATCTTTGTCGATAACCGCGTCCACGCTTTGGTAATCTCCCGCTTCGCTGCGCACCACAGGAATTCCACCGCCGCCCGCGCCAATTACGATAAAGCCTTGTTGGATCAGCGCCTTAATGGCAGGTGCCTCGACAATACGTTTCGGTTCCGGCGAGGCGACCACGCGGCGATAGCCCCGTCCGGCATCTTCAACAAAACGCCAGTCAGGGTTTGCCTTTTGTAATTCGTCACGCTGGCTTTCACTGAAGAATACGCCGATAGGCTTGGTGGGATGGGCAAATCCCGGATCGTTTTTATCCACTTCCACCTGAGTCACCACGGTGACGGCTTTTTTCTCGCCGTGGCGGGCCAGCCGGTTGTTCAGCGCCTGCTGGATCAGATAGCCAATGCCACCTTGCGTATCCGCCACACAGTTTGCCAGCGGCGTTAAGGGCAGCCCTTCGCGCTCGTGAGCAATCTCCGCGCGGCGTAAATCCAGCCCGACCTGCGGCCCGTTACCGTGGGTCAGCACAATGTCGTAATCGGAAGCCAGCATTTCCAGCACCGTATCGGCGACGGCTTTCACCGCCTCCGCCTGATGCTCAATCGACTGGCTGGCGTTATCTTTGATAATGCTGTTGCCACCAATGGCAACGACCACAAGTTCTTTCATATTTTTATGTCCGCTACAGAGGGTGATGGGGTTATGACCAACGCCAAATTGCCTGATGCGCTACGCTTATCAGGCCTACAGATTCTTGTGCCATTCGTAGACCGGATAAGGCGTTCACGCCGCATCCGGCAATCGTGACAAATGCCTGATGCGCTACGCTTATCAGGCCTACAGATTCTTGCGCCACTCGTAGGCCGGATAAGGCGTTCACGCCGCATCCGGCAGAGACAACGCGCACTTTGCAGGTCAGACGCCGTAACGTTCGCACCAGCCAAGAATGGCTTTCTCGAAGCAGGCGAATGGCGGATGCACAATGCCCGCGCCAATCATGCCGACGCCCGCATCTTTATGGGCGATGGCGGTGTTGATCACCGGCAGAATGCCGCTGCTGCCCACGCGGGTGATGTCGATTGCCGACGGCACGCCCATAAAACCGAGCAGCGGAATGGTGACGTTGGGGTTTTCGCCGAGAGTGATTTCACGCATCTGACGGGAGAAATCGATAGCCTCTTCCACCGTGCCGCCCACCAGCGCAACGATTGCAGGCGCGGTCGCCATGGCAAATCCGCCAATGCCGTAGGTTTCAGTGATGGCGCTGTCGCCGATATCCAGCCCCGAATCTTCCGGCTTATAACCGGCAAACATCGGGCCGATCACCTGCTGCGCCGGGCCGGTAAACCATTGCCCCGGCAGGCCGCTGACCCGCAGGCCGAACTCGACGCCGTTACGCGCCATGGTGGTGACCACAGTGCTGTATTCAATGCCGTGCGCCGCATCCATCGCCGCTTTACACATCGCCATCCACGTCGGGCCGGAGAAGTAGTCGCTGCTGGCGACAAACTCAAACACTTCGCGCTGTTGCTCGACGGAATAACCCGCCTGAATAATCCCCGGCGTCAGCGCCTGAATCAGCAGCGTCGTCCCGGCGTTATTGCGGTTATGGCATTCATCGCCCATGTGCAGCGCCTGCGCCAGCATTAAGCGCAGATCGATTTCGCCGATAATTTTCATCGCGTCGCGCAGCATTGGCCCCTGCACATCGCGCATCCAGTTGAGGCGGTCAATCACGCTCTGGTCGTTAGCGCCCATACGCAAAATCTTCGCCATCTGCTCGCTCATATTGGTGTAAGCGATGTTGCCGTAGGTTTTGTTTTTTACGATGTGCATAAACATCGAGGCCGAGGTAACACCCGCCATCGAACCCACGCAGTCGTGCTCGTGGCACGGCGAGAAGGTAATCTCCCCGGAGGCAGCCAGTTCAGCCGCCTCATCGAGATCTTTCGCCAGCCCTTCGAACACCAGCGCTCCGGTGACCGCGCCTTTCATCGCGCCACACATTTTTTCCCAGGTGATCGGCGGCCCGGCGTGAAGAATGGTTTTCGGCGTCATGCCCGGCACCACGTTAATCGCCTGATCAAAACCAATCAGCACCGGATGCGACTGGATAATGCGCTCCAGCGCCTGCTGGTTAGCGGCGGCGATTTTGTCCGCCAGCGGGGAATCGGCAATGTTGTCCAGCGCCTGCACCACCTGCATATTGCCCTGCCCCGGCGGCGTCCAGTCGAGTTGGGTCACTTCTACATGCTGCTTTTTCAGATCATCGCTAAACATGGCGATACCGACGTTAATAACGTTCAACGGTTGGCTAAACAGTGACGGGCTCATCAGGCTTCCTCCCCTTTGCAGATAAATTCACGCGCCAGCAATCCGGTATTGGTGCTGCTGCTGGCCAGAATCACTCCGGCATCAAGCAACATCTGGCTTTGTTGTTCTAACGATGGCGTATCGAGATCGGTACCCAGCACATAGGCGAGAATGATCAACTCGCGCCCTTCGGCAGCGGCGATCGCTTTCGCCTCTTTGATCGCCTCGATGGTGGAACCGACCGGATCTTCATGCGATCCAAACCCGAGCACAAAATCCATCACGATCACCGCCACTTCTGGATCGCGCGCTTCTTCGATCAACCGGCTGATGCGGTTGGTCGGGTCAATCATTGGATGCGGCTTGCCGTTGGTAAAATCGTCATCGCCAAAGTCGAGGAAGGTATGTTTGACGCTGCGGTTGATATCTTGCAGGCGGAATTCAGGATCGGGCTGAATGTTGCTGTAGACATCGCCATGTTTTTCCATCACCGCAAACATGGTTTCGTCACACAGCGTGCCGCCGCAGAACAGGCCACGAATGTATTTCTGCTGCGGTTGCAGACGCGCACGCACATCCGCAATCAACGGCTGGTTCAGGGTATGCAAGTCGAGATGTTCTTGTTTCATACCGGAGAGCATCACCGCTTTTAGTGCCGCTTCTTTGCTGCCGCGAGCAAACTGTAGCCCCTGCTCATCCACTGGCGTTTCGCCACGACCGAGGAAGCAGACTACCACTGGCTTACGGCAGGCACGTGCGCGTTCCAGCACTTTGCGGGCCACCGCAGGCGCAGGCGGTTTGGAGATAAGCACAATGATTTCAGTTTGCGGATCGTTTTCCAGCATCCCGATAGCGTCGAGCATCATCAGGCCGCCGATTTTCTCGCTCAGGTCGCGCCCACCGGTGCCAATCAGTTGCGAAACGCCGCCGCCAAATTCATGGATACGGACGCTCAGTTCCTGGCTACCGGTGCCGGATGCGCCAACAATACCGATGTTGCCGCGACGCACGGCGTTACCAAAGCAGAGCGCCGCGCCGTTGATAATCGCCGTGCCGCAGTCTGGCCCCATCATCAGCAGCCCTTTTTCGTGGGCCAGTTGTTTGAGCGCCAGTTCATCTTCAACTGTGACGTTATCGGAAAACAGCATCACGTTAAGATCGTTTTGCAACGCCTGACGCGCTTCGCGAGCGGCAAACAGACCGTTGACCGAAATCACTGCCAGGTTACTTTCCGGGATATGCTTTTTGGCGCTGGCAATAGTGGCGTAACGCGCCTCGTGCGAGCCGCTTTGCGCTTTGGTGTTGAACAGTTCTTCAATCTCCACCAGCAACTGCTCGTTGTCTGCGCCCGCTTTGCCGTTGATGACAATCATCAGGTCGCCGTTTTTCGCCTGCTCCAGCTCCGGCGTCAGCAGCCCTAAATTCTTCAGCACGCCTTTGTTCATTTCGGTCGCCATCGCCACAAATGCCTGCTCGACGCCGTCGAGTTTATTTGCACGTGTGGAGATAGACATCAGCGAGACAGAATCAAAATAGGTATTCGGTTTAATGACTATTTTAACTGACATAATTCCCTCCGTAGGTTTGGCTCAGCGCACAACCATCGGCCATGCCATACAGCATGTCGCAGCCGGAACTGGAGCCAATATGTTTAATTTTTTCTATTGCCTGAGTTGCGTGCCCAGGGATGTCATAAATAATGTTATGAATAAAACGATGAATATTTTCCCGGCAGCGTTGTTGTACTGCGGCTTCCAGCGTTATGGCACTTAATAACGTGGTATTATTTCTGCCGCGTTGCAGACCGAGATAAAATTCCTCTTTGTATTTTTCCGCCGGATGTCCGGAAATAAATAAAATAAGCGCCAGACCTGTTAAATAATCGTCGGCTGATGGCGTAAGGCCAATCCCTAAGCCCATCATACTGGCGACTGCTGAGGCGATATTTTGTTTATCGTTTACGGCCTGAATAACTGCCCGTCGTTTAATATGTAATTCTTTATTTAACGCCTGATAAAACGGATTATCGCCGCAATAATTAAACAGGGTTTCATTTTCCCCCAGGTGCTGATGAATAATGTCATGCCACTGTTGCCAGGCGATAAGGTGAAAATTCACAGCGGCCATTTGCAAGGTTGGGGACAGCCAACGCCGACAACGACTCATCTCTATATGAAGATGTTGACCAACCGTAATGCCTTGATCGTCAAACTGAACCTTATCACCATGCCGGAACAGACCATCAAAGTGAGTGAGTGCCAACCGACAACTGTTTGGCGCATTGTCGTACTCTTCACAAAGCAGCGTCAGCAATTGCTGGCGGGCCGGAAGTGCGATATTTACCGCTCTGGCAAAGACCTGTTCAACCTGACCTTGCCCCCGCTGCGCCAGAAAATCAGCATCCGCAGTTAGCGCCCACACACACCGTCTTTCTGGTGTGTTGATAGCAAGCCTCCCGGTTTATGCACCTGCGGCAATCAGTAACTGCGCAATCTCTTCAAAGCCTCGTTCCTGCGCCAGTTCCAGCGGCGTTTTGCCATATTTATCCGTCATGTGCGGGCTGGCACCGTGTTCAAGCAATAACTGGACAATCGCCTGCTGTTTAATCCCGCCATCATTAAGCACAATTGCTTCCAGTAGCGGCGTCCAGCCAACATGGTTGGTCTGGTTAACGTTAATCTCCGTATGCGCCAAAAGCTCTTTTACAATACTTAAATGGCCTTTTTCACAGGCAGGCGTCAGGCCGACACCGCCAAAACGGGTGACGCAATTAAGATCGGGTTTAGCCGGTAAAATAATCCGTAACAGGGTTAAATCGCCGGTCAGGCAGCTAATTAAAAAAGGATTTGAACATATCTGATCTTGCTTATTAATATCCGCTCCGGCGTCAATTAATGCCTGAACGCAAGCATATTGCTGATATAAACTTGCCAGCGTAATTGCCGTTTTCCCCTGACGATCGCAGATATTAATATCGACACCCAGCGCAAGGCAGGTTTTTACTTTATCGATATCACCCTGTTGCGCAGCCAATAAATAGTCGGCAGGTAGATTTTTTATAGTCATTCAGATTCCCCTGGTTTTTGTGGCTGTTTTCGATGAATTGAGAATAGCAACGATAATCTGATAAAAGAACCCGCTTAAATTTAATTCGCCGTATTTCGCCTTTTTGTTGAATGATGTTCAACAATCTTTTCGCAGTGTGCGGTAATGCAATATTTGTTTCTTTGACCCGATACCCTTTCACTCAATCAGGTTTTATTTCTCTATAGTCTGCACATGTAAGAGTAGCTTTCGTCCATGTCTAACCAGAGGGGAACAAGATGAACGGACTCACGGCAACGGGTGTCACCGTCGGTATTTGTGCAGGGCTTTGGCAGTTAGTGTCTTCACATGTCGGGCTCTCTCAGGGATGGGAATTATTAGGAACCATTGGCTTCGTCGCCTTTTGCAGTTTTTATGCCGCAGGCGGCGGTAAATCGGGGTTTATCAGAAGTCTGGCGGTTAATTATTCCGGGATGGTGTGGGCGTTTTTCGCCGCGCTGGCTGCCGGCTGGCTGGCCTCGGTGAGTGGATTGTCCACGTTCTGGGCGAGCGTGATTATGACTGTACCCTTCTCGGCGGTGGTGGTCTGGCAAGGACGTTTCGGTTTATTGTCTTTTATTCCCGGAGGCTTTCTCGGCATGACGCTATTTTTTGCCAGCGGGATGAACTGGACGGTGACATTACTGGGTTTTCTGGCGGGTAACTGCGTGGGGATAATTTCAGAATATGGCGGACAAAAATTAAGCGAAGCGACGACTAAACGCGACGGGTATTAAAAGTTATTCAAAAATGATTATCTATCTTTAACCGATACCTCTACAGTCATGACTGGAGAAATTCATATTCGATAATGGCGGGAATGGTTTAATGAACTCAATTTTTACCGAAGAGAATCTGTTGGCATTTACTACCGCTGCGCGTTTTGGCAGTTTCAGTAAAGCCGCAGAAGAGTTGGGTTTAACCACTTCCGCCATTAGCTACACCATCAAGCGAATGGAAACAGGGCTGGATGTGGTGCTGTTCACTCGCAGTACCCGAAGCATTGAGTTAACGGAGTCCGGGCGTTATTTTTTCCGCAAAGCTACCGACCTGCTGAATGATTTTCACGCCATCAAACGCAGCATCGATACTATTTCGCAGGGTATAGAAGCACGGGTGCGCATTTGTATTAACCAACTGCTTTATACGCCCAAACACACCGCACGCTTATTACAGGTACTGAAAAAGCAGTTTCCAACCTGCCAGATTACCGTGACGACCGAAGTGTATAACGGCGTCTGGGATGCGATTATTAATAATCAGGCGAATATTGCTATCGGCGCGCCCGACACACTGCTGGACGGCGGCGGCATTGATTACACGGAGATTGGCGCAATTCGCTGGGCTTTTGCTATCGCCCCGGATCACCCATTAGCCTTTGTGCCGGAACCCATCGCCGAAAGCCAGCTGCGTCTCTACCCTAATATTATGGTGGAGGACACCGCGCATACGATTAATAAAAAAGTGGGCTGGTTGCTGCATGGGCAGGAGTCGATTCTGGTGCCAGATTTCAACACCAAATGTCAGTGCCAGATTTTAGGCGAAGGAATTGGTTTTTTGCCGGATTACATGGTCCGCGAGGCGATGGCACAATCCCTGCTGGTTACCCGACAAATCCATAATCCGCGCCAGGATTCACGCATGTTACTGGCGACCCAGCACTCTGCCACCGGTCAGGTGACGCAGTGGATTAAAAAACAATTTTCGCCAAATGGCATATTAACGGGGATCTATCAGGATTTACTGCATCGGGAGAATTAATCGCTGCCAACCTCCCGATGCGCTGTGAATAGCGGTTTACATCAACCACCTGCTTTCATTACCCATTCAGAGATAAATTTATTACCCGGTACTGGCGGAGAGTACAAATAGCCCTGCAAAAAGTGAACGCCTTTGCCGATCATTAAATCCGCCTGCTCCTGGGTTTCTACCCCTTCCGCCACGATACTCAGACCAGGCTTACGCGCCAGTTCGACAATATTGTCCACAATATGACCGGAGATTTCGTCCACGCTCGCCATTTGCACAAATGACTTATCGATCTTAATAAAATCGACCGGGAACGCCTGCAAGTAACGATAGGTCGCATAACCCGTACCAAAGTCATCCAGCGCAAAGGTAATGTTGTGCTGATGAAGGCTGTCAAATATCGCTCTGGCTTCTGGCGTTACCGGAATAGGGTTACGTTCCGTTAGCTCGAGAACCAGTTTGATTTTATCGTTACCTAATTTCTTAACCAGGTTCAGGCATTCTTTTTCAAATCCCGCAGCCAAAAAACAACCCGCCGAGACGTTGATGCCAATATGGAAATTGTCCGGCAGCAAATGTTTTACCGGCATCAGAATATCCGCAGTCTGTTTCATCAACTGGCGAGTCATTATGACGATAAGACCAGATGACTCCGCCAGAGGAATAAACTGATCCGGTGGGATAATTCCCGTTTGTGGATGTTCCCAGCGGACAAGCACCTCACAGCCCGTCAGTACCCCAGTCTGCGCGCAGAAAACCGGTTGGATCCACGGTTTGAATTCGTGGTTTTCCAACGCCAGACTGATGGCTTCAGGCGTGACGATATGGTGACAACGGTTATCAGGGATATAAAAATTATTTTTATTTCCCGTGCCACTGATGACTTGCGGATGATATTGAAAAAAGATATCCCGCCAGAAGGTAATATCACTCTGGATGCCTAGTTTTTCATACAGCTGCTTCTTTTGATGTGAAATTGTCTTTGCACTGCGATTTCTGTACTGTGAGATTTCTGTAACCGACATTCCCTCCATTAGCAGCTTGAGTAAAAGCCGTTCTTTTTCGGACACGATACCAGGCAACGTCAAATTCACCGTTGCCCCGAACTCTTCCAAAAAAACACTCAAATCATGCGAAGCCATTGAACACACCTTGATTAAATCTTGTGCGCCAGCTAAATCTGCGAGTCTTCACTCTGACTGATAAAGCTGGCTGCAAGAAAATGACACAGAGAGCCGAATTATCTCCCGTTCGGCTCTCTCTCCTTTTACTCATTATTCAGATCAGAATTGCCACTTAATGCCAACCATTGCAGAGGTGTCATTATATCCCCTATCGGCAACCTGAACGCCCACATTCCCCCAGACATTCAGGTTGGCATTTAACTGTCCTTCCACACCCGTTTTTATCTCAGCAATATTTCGGGCTCCATCCTGAGTGACGGGCACGCCATCCATACTGGTGCTGAAATCCTTACTGTTATGCAGCCAGTTCACTTCTACAAACGGCTGGAACTCGCGGGATTTACCGCCATCCATTTTATGGTGGCTCTTCAGCCAGGTTTTTACGCCAAGTCGTGTTTGAACATTGCCATCACCGTTGCTATGAACGAGGGTTCCGTTGCTTTCGCGGTGATTATCGGCTTTGACTCCCATCCAGGTAACCTGTGCTTGCGGCTGAACATACCATTCATTACGCGTTCCCTGGCTGCCATTAAATTCAGCTAATTTGTGTTTGTATCCAGCTTCCAGTGAAGCGGTAAATCCTTTTGATTTATAGGATTCACTTTGTAAGTCATCCCCTTTCACTGTGTTATCAAACCAGCTGTACTGCGCCCAACTGTCGAGATACGCGCCATTACGCGACTCGTCATCGGCATACCAGGTGGCATAGAGGCCTGTGCTATATCCGTTCACACTCGCTTTTGCACGATAACCAGTTCGCGAGGAAATGGTTTTGCTGTCGCTGTTGCCATATCCCGCCATGACCCCAACATGCCAGCTGTCGCTGCCGTTTTGGCTCCACTGCGCGATATCGCCTCCCAGTTGCAGAACATAGCGATTGCTTTGGGTTTTCAGCTGGCCGCTGCCATCACGCCATTTATTATGACCACCTTCATGGCGCATCCACATAGTGGTTTGTTTCTGCTCACCCGTCACCATGTCGGTATAGTACGTATTACCCAGACGCTCATGCAGACGCGTGGTGAACATGGTATTCGCTGCTGCAAGGTTCGCAATGTAGCTACCCGCCTCCGGTCGCAGGTCATTATCCACATTCAGATCCGGACCCGGCGTAGGTGTCGGGTTAGGGTTCGGCTCTGGATTCGGGTTTGGCTCCGGATTCGGCATCGGGTCTGGCTCCGGCTGCAGTTCAGGAGAATCACTGCCGCTGGTCAGATACCAGTTACCACTATTTGCCCCTTGTCCACGCGCGAGAGTGTAGTCATATGCCCCCGCAACGATACGACCAGCCTGAACAAATTCGCCCTCAGACTTACCGTCAACATGGATAAGTTCGATACCGTTAAGGGTTTTCGCACCTGTACCGCCAGCGTTATTCACCGTAACGGCAGTCGTGCCGCTAGTATCGCCCTCGACAACCAATTTATCGGTTACTGAGTCATCGCCATTCAGTACCGTATTCATTACTAGTTGACCGTTATTACCGTGGTAGTTCCCCTTCACCACTAACACATTGCCAGCTTGCTGTCCTGACATTCCGGTCATCAGCGTACCGTTGTTGGTCAGATTGCCGCCCAGGGTGTAATTCACAGACGCAGCCGCTCTTTTTTCAGCGCTATTATTCAACGCCAGGGTACCGTTGTTCTCAACGTTTGCGCTACCCAATCCCTGCGCATGACTTACCAGGACATTAGCCGAATTAGCAATGTTCACATTCGCCGTCAGGTTGCTGTTATCGCCCGCGATGTCCAGCGTGCCGCCCTGAATATTCAGCTCTCCGCTCCCCGTTAACGAACCGGTTGAAGTGCCCCCGTTGGTAACCGTCAGACTCCCGCCGTTCAAGCTCAGCAGTGAATCGGCGCTGCCATTGAGCGTGCCCACGATCTGGCTGTGACCATTCATATCCAGTTCAGTCTCTGCCGCCAGACGCAGTTCATGGGTATTACCCAACACGTTATCGTTATTCAACAAAAGCGTCCCACTGCGCAGATCGGTAACACCGGTATAGTCGTTGTCTTTGTTAGAAAGCGATACGGTCTGACCCTTCTGGCTGCTGAATGCCAGGTCACCACTGCCGGTAATCTTTGCGCTGAGATCGGCGGCATTCTCGCTTTTACCGTTAGAGCTCAGCACCAGAGCATCGCTGTCGGTAGCGTGTAAATCAAGCTGGGTCAGGCCGTAACCGATATACAGACCGTCATTGTTTACCCCACTCGTCAGACGATAGTCGTAAGTGCCGACGGCCGCTTTTTGCCCATTCTGCTGAATATCACGTTGGGCACTGCTGGAGAGGATTTGCCCATTTTTATCCTGCAATTGCAGATTGCCCGCATCGCCCAGAACTTCCGCACCCTGCGCATCAACCAACTTAATGGTGCTGTTACCATCATCGACTTCAGTGAGCGATAACGCAGAGTCAATATCACGAGATACTGAGCGGACAACGTCACTGTCAGAAACCTGAATCACACCCTCGCCGCGCAAATCCAGCGTTTTACTCACGTTGACTGTCCCTTCTGTCATCTGTGCACCAGTTGCAAGGGCACCAAAATCAACGGTTCCGCCGGAGAATCCCAAAGTGCTAATGGAGTGAGCGCCCTTACCCACTGTTACCTGGCTTCCCTGACCCGCAGTGATCCCGCCTTTCTGCAGAAACTCCGCATTCTTTTCCAGGTTAAATGTCGTGTTCTGGAACGCCAGTGAACCCTGGAACCAGTCTGTATAAGCAAAATCATCGAAGGAGAATTCGTGATTCCCCATGTTTATTTCAACAATACCTCTACCTTCAAGATCGTTATCAAATACCCAATCTTTATTGGCATTGATTTGCAGTTTGCCATCAACATCCAGGTCCGCACGGCCGATGTTCTTGTCTTCAGAAATAACCGCGACAGCACCAGAAGCGACATCAATATATCCGCTGAATGCATAGTTATTGCCGGTCAGCGCCACTGTCCCACTGTCGATACTTATTGTACCGTTGCCGGAAATCTTATTGGCAAAGGTCATGCTATCGTCAGCCTTCAGGTGTAATTTCCCGCGGTTGGTGATATCTGCAGTGCCTATATTTTGGGTGATCCCCAACGCCCCATTTTTCTCAATCGTTACTTTGCCGCTAAAGGCAGAGTTATCACCGGTTAAGTAAGTCGTGCCATTGAGCGCATTGATGTAACCCAGGCCCTCGCTGCCACTGACAATATCCGCGGAAATAGTCGCGTCTTTATCCGTGTGGTTTAAGGTGATTTTCTTCTCGGATGTCTTTGCCCACACAAACTCAATTTTTTCGGCATCAATAATCCCTGCCGCTTTCGCTGCGCTTCCTTCCTGTGCACCTAACGCTAACTCAGAGTTGGTGCTTAAACTAATAGTCGGCGCAGAGATTTTACCACCTTCCGAAACAGCAAGTGTTGTATCGGAGTTTTGATCATAATAACCCAGGCTAATTTTCTCACTGGCATTAACTTCACCGCCGTTATTAACTGACAGGTACTGATTGCCACCGTAACTGCCGTAAACGCCCATAAAGAAGGTTTTAGAATTTACCTGGCTGCCTTCACCGCTGACATTTCCCTGCAAATAGGTCAGACGGCTGGTGCCCTTAACATGGATTTTGCCGCCGTTGGAGACATTAAAATAGCCGCGATCGTGTCTCATGCCTGAGTTTGATTCATACAAATCATCAGCATATAACTCGCTGCCAGCATTGGAGACATTCAGGAACCCCGTACCTTTCAGCAAAAAGTTAAGTGGGCCATTGATTGTTACCTTTCCTCCGGTAATATCCAACCCACCACCAGAAGCGAGAGTCAGACGCGGACGGGAAGTATCTGTCGCATTGATTACCAGATTGGCATTGTCAGTCACCGTAATACGGTAATCGATGCTCTGGTTCTCTTTGCCAAAATCAATAGTTTTATCCTAGTTTACGATGATATCATCGGCGAATACCAGAGATGAATATAAACTTATCGCGCTAATTAAAACAGCCCGGGACTTTTTTCCTTTTACTCTGCTCCCCAGCTCAGAGCAGACGCTCCAACAGTTACGGGACCTGTTCCACTTTAGCCGATATATTTTATTCATCACAATCTCCAGCAATACATCCAAATAAAACCAAGATTGCATAAACAGCAACGCATTAAATGCCATTCCGGTTACTGTTCATCGCATATAAAAATTCAAAAATTTTGCATAGCATTGGCAACCACATATCTGAGTATGTAGTTCAGAGGGTAATAAAATAGCAAGTTACTACTGAAAACTTATTTTAAGTTAACACTCTTAACTTTATCATTACATTCCACCCCAGTCTCTAATACCTGCGCATTATATGTATCCAGGAACTCAAATCAACTCATAATATAAACAAAAGCAGGAGAAATACATTTAATATACAGCCGGTAAAAGTGGTAACTCTTATTAGGTATCCAAATATAAGAATCGTCTTATTAATAAATATATAACCCTATAGGACTGAATCCATTCAGCTAATGCAAAATAAAATCGTTAATTAATAAAATATAAAATCATGAAGTGATACAAGAGGAATTTCAGGATATGACATGACAATCATATATAATATATGCATAATTTTTTACAGCGAGTCAATGATTCCCGCGCCATATGCAGACATGGCGCGGTTTTATGCAATAACAATCACGCGTCCGGGAACATCACGCTATGGCCCGGCGCTTCACGATGGAGATGGATAAAGTTAAGGTGCCGCTCGTACTGGTCGAGAATATCGGTGATCACCTGCTCTTTGCTGTAGTCCATCAGGTCGTTGCCCTGGCTGCCTTCTAACAGGAAGGTTTCCAGCCGGTAGTAGGTCGATTTCCCGCTACGTGCGCGGTAGGTAAAGCCCGGCACCGAATATTGCTGCGGCCAAATCTGATAGACAAAGTTTTGCTCTTCGCCCATATGCACCAACAAATCCAGATGCCCCAACTGTTGTCCCTCTTCCGGCGGCAGGTTTTTTAGCTCCACGTACGCGCCGCGCAACCGCAGCTCCTGCGCCACTTCTTCCATTGCCGGGTAACAGACCGTCTCCATCATCTGTTTAGTGTAACGCGTGCCCGGATAATTCATCAGGCGCGAGAGACGTTTTTTCCAGCTCAGGCGATCCTGAAGCCCCAGCGGTCGCGGCGCGGTATCGCGGTTGGCACTTTCACGGCGGTAATCTTCTACCTTCAGAGATTTATACAACCCCGCCATCACGAAGAAAATCACAAAGCTGAACGGCAGCCCCATGATTACCGTGGTGTTTTGCAGCGCGGATATCCCGTTGGTCATCAGCATGCCGAGCGTCAGCAGGCCAATCGCCACCGACCAGAAGACGCGCAGCCAGCCGGGGGCGTCGCTGTTGATATCTTTAAGCTGCGAGGTGAAATTCCCCAGCACCAGCGCACCGGAGTCCGCCGAGGTCACATAAAACAGCAGGCCAGTAATGGTGGCGACGGAGGCGCTAAAGGTAAACGCCGGATACTGCGCCAGCAGGCTGTAGAAGCCGCGCTCCGGATGGACCATCGCTTCCTCGGCAAATGCCGCGCCGCCGTGGATGATTTCATACAGCGCGCTATTGCCGAACACCGAGAGCCATAACAGCGTGAAGGTAAACGGAATAATCAACGTGCCCAGCACGAACTGGCGAATGGTACGCCCGCGCGAGATACGCGCCAGAAACAGGCCGACAAACGGCGACCATGCCACCCACCATGCCCAGAAGAAGAGCGTCCAGTTATTCATCCACTCAACCGGACGGTCGAAGGCAAAACTGTTGAGCGTCATGCCCATAAAGCGATTCACATAGTCGCCAACGTTCAGCACCAGCGCATTAAGCAGGAACGAGGTGTCGCCCATAAACAGCACGAAAAGGATCAATCCCAGCGCCAGCGCAACGTTAAGTTCCGATAACACACGAATGCCCTTATCGACACCGGAGGTGACAGAGATCGTGGCGATGATCACCGACAAGGCGATCAGTGCCGCTTTCGCCGCCATTGAATCGGGAATATCAAACAGTACGCTCAAGCCATAGTTAAGCTGCACCACACCGATACCGAGCGTAGTGGCAATACCGAAGATGGTGCCGATTACCGCTGCAATATCCACTGAATGACCAATCGGCCCGTTAATCCGTTTACCGAAGATCGGGTACAGCGCCGAGCGGATGGTGAGCGGCAAATTATAACGATAGCTAAAGTATCCGAGCGCCATGCCCATCAGCGCATACATCGACCAGCCGGTTAAGCCGTAGTGAAACAGCGTCCAGACCATCGCCTGACGCGCGGCCTCAATCGTCTGACCCGCGCCTTCCGGCGGCTGCATATACTGCGTTACCGGTTCGGCTACGGAGAAGAACATCAGGTCGATACCGATCCCGGCAGCAAACAGCATCGCCGCCCAGCTCAGCAGGCTGAATTCCGGTTTGGATTGTTCTGGCCCGAGCTTCACCGAACCAAAACGCGAACAAGCAATACAGACCACAAAGACAATATAGAGCGTTGCCGCCAGCAGATAGTACCAACCGAAGGTTTTAGAAACCCAGTCCAGCGTGCGGCCAATCCACAGGGCCGAGAAGTCGCGAAACAGGATCGTTGTCAGGGAAAACAACAAAATCAGTCCGGCGGAAGTGTAAAACACCACCGGATTGATTTTGTCCTTTTCCCTGCTGTGTGAAAGGTCTGTCATCCAGTATCCCCACTGTTATTGTTACCATTTAAAATCAAATTCGTAACAATTAAGACACATTTTATATTGAACGTCCAATCAATAACCGCTTTAATAGATAAACAACGCTGATGAATGGAGTGGCGAAAATGCCCAAATTGGGGATGCAGTCGATCCGGCGCAGACAACTGATCGACGCCACGCTGGAAGCAATAAATGAAGTGGGCATGCACGATGCAACGATCGCGCAGATCGCCCGCCGTGCAGGCGTTTCTACGGGGATCATCAGCCACTATTTCAGGGACAAAAATGGTCTGCTGGAAGCAACCATGCGCGATATCACCAGTCAGCTACGTGACGCGGTTTTGAATCGATTACATGCACTTCCGCAGGGCAGTGCAGAGCTGCGATTACAGGCGATTGTTGGTGGAAACTTCGATGAAACCCAGGTGAGCAGTGCGGCGATGAAAGCCTGGCTGGCCTTCTGGGCCAGCAGTATGCATCAGCCGATGCTCTATCGCTTGCAGCAGGTCAGTAGCCGCCGCTTATTGTCGAATCTGGTGAGCGAATTTCGCCGCGAGTTACCGCGCCAACAGGCACAGGAAGCGGGCTACGGCCTTGCCGCGCTGATTGACGGATTATGGCTGCGCGCGGCACTGAGCGGCAAAGCGCTGGATAAACCTCTCGCACACTCGCTGACCCGTCACTTTATTACTCAGCATTTACCCACCGATTAACCGAGGAAACGTGATGTCCCGAATGGCAGAACAGCAGCTTTATATACATGGTGGTTATACCTCCGCCACCAGCGGTCGCACCTTCGAGACCATTAACCCGGCCAACGGTAACGTGCTGGCGACCGTGCAGGCCGCCGGGCGTGAGGATGTCGATCGCGCCGTGAAGAGTGCCCAACAAGGGCAAAAAATCTGGGCGGCGATGACCGCTATGGAGCGCTCGCGTATTCTGCGTCGGGCCGTTGATATTCTGCGTGAACGCAATGACGAACTCGCAAAACTGGAAACCCTCGACACCGGAAAAGCGTATTCGGAAACCTCAACCGTCGATATCGTTACCGGTGCGGACGTGCTGGAGTACTACGCCGGGCTGATCCCGTCGCTGGAAGGCAGCCAGATCCCATTGCGTGAGACGTCATTTGTTTATACCCGCCGCGAACCGCTGGGCGTAGTGGCAGGGATTGGCGCATGGAACTACCCGATCCAGATTGCCTTGTGGAAATCCGCCCCGGCGCTGGCGGCAGGCAACGCGATGATTTTCAAACCGAGCGAAGTCACCCCGCTTACCGCGTTAAAGCTGGCCGAAATTTACAGCGAAGCGGGCCTGCCGGACGGCGTATTTAACGTGCTGCCGGGCGTAGGTGCGGAAACCGGGCAGTATCTGACCGAGCATCCGGGCATTGCCAAAGTGTCATTTACCGGCGGTGTCGCCAGCGGCAAAAAAGTGATGGCTAACTCGGCGGCTTCCTCCCTGAAAGAAGTGACCATGGAGCTGGGCGGTAAATCACCGCTGATCGTTTTCGACGATGCGGATCTCGATCTCGCCGCTGATATCGCCATGATGGCGAACTTCTTCAGCTCCGGTCAGGTGTGTACCAACGGCACCCGCGTGTTTATTCCGGCGAAATGCAAAGCCGCATTTGAACAAAAGATTCTGGCTCGCGTTGAGCGCATTCGCGCGGGCGACGTTTTCGATCCGCAAACTAACTTTGGCCCGCTGGTCAGCTTCCCGCATCGCGATAACGTGCTGCGTTACATCGCCAAAGGCAAAGAGGAAGGCGCGCGCGTACTGTGCGGCGGCGATGTACTGAAAGGCGATGGCTTCGATAACGGCGCATGGGTTGCACCGACCGTGTTCACCGATTGCCGCGACGAAATGACCATCGTGCGCGAAGAGATCTTCGGTCCGGTGATGTCGCTTCTCACTTATGAATCTGAGGACGAAGTGATTCGCCGCGCCAATGATACCGACTACGGCCTGGCGGCGGGCATCGTGACGGCGGACCTGAACCGCGCGCATCGCGTCATTCATCAGCTGGAAGCGGGTATTTGCTGGATCAACACCTGGGGCGAATCCCCTGCAGAGATGCCCGTTGGCGGCTACAAACACTCCGGCATTGGTCGCGAGAACGGCGTGATGACGCTCCAGAGTTACACCCAGGTGAAGTCCATCCAGGTTGAGATGGCTAAATTCCAGTCCATATTCTAACCAGGAGGTTTATTTGCAATTTGACTACATCATTATTGGTGCCGGCTCAGCTGGCAACGTTCTCGCTACCCGTCTGACTGAAGATCCGAACACAACCGTGCTGCTGCTTGAAGCAGGCGGCCCGGACTATCGCTTTGACTTCCGCACCCAGATGCCCGCCGCGCTGGCGTTCCCGTTACAGGGTAAACGCTATAACTGGGCCTATGAGACGGAACCGGAACCGTTTATGAACAACCGTCGCATGGAGTGCGGACGCGGTAAGGGGCTTGGCGGGTCATCACTGATCAACGGCATGTGTTACATCCGTGGTAACGCGCTGGATCTCGATAACTGGGCGAAAGAACCCGGTCTGGAGAACTGGAGCTACCTCGACTGTCTGCCCTACTATCGCAAGGCCGAGACTCGCGATGTGGGCGAGAACGACTACCACGGCGGTGATGGCCCGGTGAGCGTCACCACCTCCAAACCCGGCGTCAATCCGCTGTTTGAAGCGATGATTGAAGCGGGCGTGCAGGCGGGCTACCCGCGCACGGACGATCTCAACGGCTATCAGCAGGAAGGTTTTGGCCCGATGGATCGCACCGTCACGCCGCAGGGCCGTCGCGCCAGCACCGCGCGTGGCTATCTCGATCAGGCCAAATCGCGCCCTAACCTGACCATTCGTACTCACGCCATGACCGATCACATCATTTTTGACGGCAAACGCGCGGTGGGCGTCGAGTGGCTGGAAGGCGACAGCACCATTCCGACCCGCGCGGCGGCGAATAAAGAAGTGCTGTTATGTGCAGGCGCGATTGCTTCACCGCAGATCCTGCAACGCTCCGGCGTCGGCAACGCTGAACTGCTGGCGGAGTTTGATATTCCGCTGGTGCATGATTTACCCGGCGTCGGCGAAAATCTTCAGGATCACCTGGAGATGTATCTGCAATATGAGTGCAAAGAACCGGTTTCCCTCTACCCTGCCCTGCAGTGGTGGAATCAGCCGAAAATCGGTGCGGAGTGGCTGTTTGGCGGCACCGGCGTTGGTGCCAGCAACCACTTTGAAGCAGGCGGATTTATTCGCAGCCGTGAGGAATTTGCGTGGCCGAATATTCAGTACCATTTCCTGCCAGTGGCGATTAACTATAACGGCTCGAACGCAGTGAAAGAGCACGGCTTCCAGTGCCACGTCGGATCGATGCGCTCGCCAAGCCGTGGGCATGTGCGGATTAAATCCCGCGACCCGCACCAGCATCCGGCGATTCTGTTTAACTACATGTCGCACGAGCAGGACTGGCAGGAGTTCCGCGACGCAATTCGCATCACCCGGGAGATCATGCATCAACCGGCGCTGGATCAGTATCGTGGCCGCGAAATCAGCCCCGGCGCGGAATGTCAGACGGATGAGCAGCTCGATGAGTTCGTGCGTAACCACGCCGAAACCGCGTTTCATCCGTGCGGTACCTGCAAAATGGGTTATGACGAGATGGCAGTGGTTGACGCCGAAGGCCGCGTACACAGGCTGGAAGGCCTGCGCGTGGTGGATGCGTCAATTATGCCGCAAATTATCACCGGCAATTTGAACGCTACGACGATTATGATTGGCGAGAAAATGGCGGATATGATTCGCGGGCAAGAAGCGTTGCCGAGGAGCACGGCAAGATATTTTGTGGCAAATGGGATGCCGGTGAGAGCGAAAAAAATGAGTCGTGATGTGAACTAACTCAGGAACCTATCAGATTGAGAGTTACCGTTCTACTATGAGGACCGAATCCTTATATAAAACACTGAGGTAACTCTCATGCTTCATATCCGCAGTCCCGCCATCAAACTTTAAGCCGATTCGCTCAATCTGGCGGATGATGGTGCTATGGATACGCTGATAAACCACAAGTGTAATGCCACTCAGCTTAAGAATCACGCAACCAGTGCTCCTGGCTAGGGTTACTTGTTCTTTCCCACTCCCGGTTAGCAGTGGTCAGCGATCAACTGCGTAAGCCGGGCGTATTTATCCCAAAGCGTGGAGTAATATCAGGTCTACGCTAAAAAAGTCAATTTATTCGGTTATCATGCACGAAAAGGGGACTTGTGGCGAGTATAAAAATAAGTCAGACCCAAAAACT
Source organism: Escherichia sp. WS338 (assembly GCF_046486405.1). Taxonomy (NCBI): domain Bacteria; kingdom Pseudomonadati; phylum Pseudomonadota; class Gammaproteobacteria; order Enterobacterales; family Enterobacteriaceae; genus Escherichia; species Escherichia sp. WS338. Next base: position 69,035 of record NZ_JBJQLL010000015.1, read on the forward strand.
ACGTGGAGCTTTAAACACGGTTCGTATAATTTATTAGCAGCGATTTATTTTTACCCTTCTTTAATCAGTCATCATGATTAAATATTTTTTATCACAAGATTATCGCTTCTCTAACATTTTATTTTTTATTTATTATCAATTGATAAGAAAAAATTGTTAGTACGTTTTTGCAAAAAATTAAAAGTGTTGGAATACACTTAAACAAATGAACAAAAACCAAACAAACTGAGATTTGCAATCAGAAAAAATTATTCAAGAGAACATCTCTAATTTATTGGTAGCGTCCATGAACGATGATTTCCTCACAACCAAAAAGTAAAGAAAATCTTATGATAAGATATATTTGTAAATTAGTATTATTAACGTCAAAGATCTTTTCTTTTCTGCACCCTTACTTTGCAACGCATAAAAAACAAATAAAATCAATAATATATGCAGAAAAAGTTATTTTACGTAAAAATAACATTAAATAAATCAAGACTATTGAACATCACTAAAACATTAGACGTAATACACATTCACCCCCGCTCCTTGACTCAGGGTTTTAATATTTTTTGTTTCACATCATTGTAGAAAAAATCGCGCATTAAAAATGAGTTGTAGAAAAACCGCACAATAAATATTTCATATTTAATCTATTGCGTAGAACTACTATTCAAAAAATCTTATTAATGAGATAATGAAATTACATCGATAACGTTCTGATTGCAGGCACACTTATCTGGGTGTGCCTCTTTTTTTTACAACTGTACACGGTGGCGTATGACGAGAAAATATCTCACACAGGATGAAGTCTACAGGCTGATGGATGCAGCCCAGAGCATGTCCTTTCCTGAAAGAAATCGCTGTCTAATTATGATGGCTTTCATTCACGGTTTTAGGGCCAGTGAACTTCTTGATTTACGTTTATCCGATATTGATGCATCAGGAAAACAACTTAATATCCGGCGTATTAAAAATGGCTTCTCGACAACACATCCTCTTCTTCCTGATGAATATAATTTGATCAAGTTGTGGCTTAAGCAGAGGAAGTTAATTGAAAATGGAGTTGAAGGAGACTGGCTTTTTCTCTCCCGGAAACGCCGCCCTATCAGCAGACAACATTTTTTTTCGATCATTCGTGAGGCAGGAAGACGTGCAGGATTAGCTGTAAAAGCACATCCTCATATGTTACGTCATGCCTGTGGATTTGCTCTGGCTGACAATGGTGTCGATACCCGACTACTTCAGGATTATCTGGGTCATCGAAATATTCAGCATACTGTCAGATACACAGCCAGTAATGCTGCTCGATTTAAAGGGGTGTGGAAAAAAAAGCCTCGTTAAAACAGTACCTTCTGAATCAAAATGTCAGGTTTTGTAGCAATGGCGTGGACGAGTCTGAATGAAGAAGCCTCTGGTTATTATCAGTGCCTGTCAGTTCACCAGGCTGGCACTGGAGTCTCTCATCCCAACGGACAGGTATATCGTGCGGGTGTACAGCAACGTCACTACAGAGGTTGAATTCGTTTTAAAGACCTCCTGTGGCTACCTGTTAGCTGATATCCCATCGCTTCCTTCGGGAGAGTTGGTTCTTCTGGCTTGTCTTGTCCGCTTGCGGAGTGATGCCGGGCAATGGCAGGTCTGCCTGACCGGTGACTCCGACTGGTTCGATAATGCTCCTGCTGCAAGTCTGTATAACGGCTTCCCACGCATCGGCACCATGCTGACAGCGAGTCGTTATCAGAATCAAATTATCCGCTGGTTACTACGTCCTTTGCCCGGCGATATGAGCGATTTCTGGCTCCTGACTGCACGGGAGTTGAGCGTGCTTAAGATTCTGATGCAGGGCATGAGTTTCAGTGAGATTGCCCGTTATGAACAACGCAGTTCAAAGACCCTGCATGCGATTGCCACACGGGCTTTAATGAAACTTGGACTGGGAACACTGAGCGATTTCAGGCTGCTCTATACGGGATGCGGTGACAGCAGAGTGAAACGGAATATACGGCTACATGCAAAATATATCGGACAACATTCCGCTCATCGACTCACTCAGTATGTGCAGAACATGGTATCCGGAATTCTTTATCCAGAGAAAGTTGCCGTTGGTGAATCAATAAATTCTGACGCCATATCCGGAAAAGTACTTTCCGGACAAAGAAAAAATATGTCTAAAAAAAGACCAGGATTGTTATGACACAGCAGCGTTGTTACTACCCCCCACTGCGGCGCATACGGACTCGCTACAGTGTAGGAGCCAAAATATTTCTACTGCTCTGGGCTGCAGGATTGGGAGGCACGCTGTACAGCCTGTACAGCGTGCTGGCGTACTGACATCTGTGAGGGAAGGATGCGTTTCGTTCTTTTCTGTCCCTCAGGAATTGTACCAGCGCAGTTCGCAGCTCTATCAACCGGTTCTGTCGGCAATGTTACCTGCATCAGAACAGAAGAGGAGTTACGCAATAAATTGCGGCACAGGCCACAGAATGTCGTGATATCGGCAGGGCGACCTGCCGAATGCGCTGAAATGTGGTTCCGATTTTATCGGGATCACTCATTCGTGGTGGTGTTGTGCGTCGCACCCTTTTTTCTGCCACCAGATGTGAGTATTTCTGGCGTTCTCAAAAACCTGAGGTTACTGAAACCAGGAATGTCAGTAGAGCGTGTCATCAGTATTGCAAATGCCTCTGGTGGGTTTTCAGGGCTGAAACATGCAGAAATTTTGCCAGTTATGGACAGTTACTCTGTCTTTATGAAAGAGGTGAATAACCGCACAAAGACAATCGTCATGTCAGAACGCTTCCCGGAAAAGCAAAAGAAGGTGTTGTCGTTGCTTCTTGCCGGACACAGCTGGGAATACAGTGCGCAGTTTCTCAAAACGGGGATAAGACAGATATGGCTTGCCGAGCAGTCGCTAAAAAAGCGTTGGGGAATACCGGACAGCATGTCATTGCGGGAAGCCCTGCTGCTGAGCAGCAATAATTTTCACGGTGATGGAAATGCATTGGAAACAACGAATGCCATGACATTGCGTGAAAACGGAAATACCAACAGGTATTCCGTGGTGGTAAATGCAGGGACGCAGGCTTTATCTCTGCATAAATATAAATAAGTGGGAAATTGAAATTAGTTACCAGAATGGAGAATTTCTTCATGAAAAACAGTAAGGCATTTTACCGCAGCGCATTAGCAACAGCTATTGTTATGGCTCTTTCTGCACCAGCATTCGCTGCTGATAACGCGGTATCAACTACACCGGTTACATTGGATAAAGATAAGACAACTCTGGAACAAGATGTTGTTATTAGTGGTACTACACAGATTACAGCCGCAACAATTAATGCGGAAGATAAAGACCTTAATGTTACTTTTGGTGGTCATGATATTACTGCTGAATCAACGGCAGATAAAGAATTCGTTAAAGGTGTAAAAGTTAGCGGTGACAAAAATGTTGTGATTAATGCTACAGGCTCCACCATCACAGCTCAAGGTGAAGGCACCTATGCCCGGACTGCAATGGTCATTGATTCAACTGGCGATGTTGTTGTTAATGGCGGTAATTTCGTTGCAAAAAATGAAAAAGGTAGTGCGACAGGGATATCTCTGGAAGGGGCCCAGGGAAATAATGTCACGCTTAATGGCACAACCATAAATGCTCAAGGTAATAAGAGTTCCAGCAACGCCTCCACGGCAATTTTTGCTCAAAAGGGTAGCTTATTGAATAGTTTTAACGGTGATGCAACCGACAACATTACCCTTGCTGGCTCAAATATTATTAATGGTCGGATTGAAGCAATAGTTATTGCCGGGAATAATACGGGAACTCATACAGTCAACCTGAATATTAAGGATGGCTCAGTAATTGGGGCGGCTAATAATAAACAAACAATTTATGCCTCTGCTTCGGCACAAGGCGCAGGTTCAGCAACGCAAAATTTAAATTTGTCTGTTGCTGATTCAACCATCTACTCTGATATCCTGGCCCTTTCTGAAAGCGAGAATTCAGTCGGTACCACAACAAATGTAAACATGAACGTTGCCCGCTCTTACTGGGAAGGTAATGCTTATACCTTCAATAGCGGCGATAAAGCGGGTAGTAATCTGGATATAAATCTTTCCGATAGTTCAGTCTGGAAAGGCAAAGTTTCAGGGGCAGGAGATGCCAACGTATCTCTGCAAAACGGGTCTGTCTGGAATGTTACGGGTTCCTCAACTGTTGATGCTCTGGCAGTAAAAGACAGTACGGTAAATATCACGAAGGCTACAGTCAATACTGGCACGTTTGTTTCTCAAAACGGCACTCTGATTGTTGATGCCTCTTCTGAAAACACTCTGGATATCAGCGGAAAAGCGAGCGGTGACTTGCGTGTTTACAGTGCGGGTTCATTGGATCTTATCAATGAACAAACGGCATTTATTTCTACCGGCAAAGACAGCACTCTAAAAGCCACAGGCACAACGGAAGGTGGTCTGTATCAATATGACCTGACACAGGGAGCTGATGGTAACTTTTATTTCGTAAAAAACACGCATAAAGCATCCAACGCCAGCTCCGTGATTCAGGCAATGGCAGCTGCTCCGGCTAACGTTGCTAATCTGCAGGCTGACACGCTCTCCGCCCGTCAGGATGCTGTCCGTCTGAGCGAAAATGACAAGGGCGGCGTATGGATTCAGTACTTTGGCGGTAAACAGAAACATACCACCGCGGGAAATGCATCCTATGACCTGGATGTAAATGGTGTAATGCTGGGTGGTGATACCCGCTTCATAACTGAAGATGGTAGCTGGCTGGCCGGTGTGGCGATGTCTTCTGCGAAAGGTGACATGACTACCATGCAGAGCAAAGGTGACACTGAAGGTTACAGCTTCCACGCTTACCTGAGCCGCCAGTATAACAACGGTATCTTCATTGATACTGCTGCACAGTTTGGTCACTACAGCAACACGGCAGATGTTCGCCTGATGAATGGTGGCGGTACCATCAAAGCTGACTTTAACACCAATGGTTTTGGTGCGATGGTTAAAGGCGGTTACACATGGAAAGACGGTAATGGCCTGTTTATTCAGCCATATGCCAAACTGTCTGCTCTGACTCTGGAAGGTGTGGATTATCAACTCAACGGCGTGGACGTTCATTCTGACAGCTATAACTCTGTGCTGGGTGAGGCCGGTACGCGCGTGGGTTATGACTTCGCTGTGGGCAACGCGACCGTTAAACCTTATCTGAATCTGGCCGCACTGAACGAATTCTCTGATGGCAACAAAGTCCGTCTGGGTGATGAGTCTGTCAATGCCAGCATTGACGGTGCAGCATTCCGCGTGGGTGCAGGTGTACAGGCTGATATCACCAAAAACATGGGAGCATATGCAAGCCTTGACTACACCAAAGGTGACGACATTGAGAATCCGCTACAGGGTGTAGTTGGTATCAATGTGACCTGGTAAGAATAAAGCAGTCGGTTCCCCTGTCGACTGTTATACCCCCTGCAGGCAGCAGTATGCTGCCTGCAGGCTATAAATATCCAGTATTCATGATGCTGGATATTTGCTGATATTTAACCCGAACATTCCTGATACAGACTATTAATTCATTTATCTGCGGCAGATTTTATTCTCTGAATATATTATGAGTGAACAAATCAAACAGGATATCGATCTGATTGAGATTTTATTTTATCTGAAAAAAAAGATTCGTGTTATCCTTTTTATTATAGCTATCTGTATGGCAATGGTGCTGTTGTTTCTGTATATCAATAAAGATAATATAAAAGTGAGTTACAGCCTAAAAATAAACCAGACAACACCAGGCATACTTGTTAGCTGTGATAGCAATAATAACTTTGCCTGTCAGACCACAATGACTGAAGATGTTATTCAGCGAATTACTACATTTTTTCAAACCAGCCCAGATGTCAAGAACAGAGAAATAAAGCTGGAATGGTCAGGAGATAAGAGAGATTTACCAACTGCTGAAGCGGAAATATCTCGCGTGCAGGCGTCTATCATCAAATGGTATGCGTCAGAATACCATAATGGCAGGCAAGTTCTCGATGAGATACAAACGCCTTCAGCAATTAACAGTGAGCTTTATACAAAAATGATATACCTGACCAGGAACTGGTCACTGTATCCAAACGGTGATGGCTGTGTCACTATAAGCTCACCAGAAATAAAAAATAAATACCCTGCTGCCATTTGCCTGGCTCTGGGATTTTTTCTAAGCATTGTGATTTCTGTAATGTTTTGCCTTGTCAAAAAAATGGTAGATGAATACCCACAAAACTCTGGGCAGTAATAAACAGCATTCTGACAGAGAGTGCCTGTATAAAACTATAGTGACAATGACCGGGAAGGGAGCCCGTCTTCAGGAATGGATTCCTGTCTTTTTCACTGTAAATATCCTGGCATTATTAATGTCAGGATATTTACAGAAGAGCAGCATAACCATGACGGAACGGGGTTAAGTCAGGTTGTCCTTAACGCAATTCACAACCTCGTGCCGCCTTCAGGTTTATGTCCAGACTTCATATCTCTCTCAGCAATCCTCAATAATCAGATACACCGCTTTCACCGGACCATGAACCCCGACGACTTTGATAAGCTCAATGTCCGCCGTTGAACTGGGACCACTGATGATGTTAATACATGACGGCATTCGTTCACCGGCCTGCGCTTTCTGATGCAATTTTTCTGCGAGTTGCGCTACACGCGGCAGGATTGTGCTTTTACGCAGGATAAAAAGAGAAGATTCCGGGAGCAGGCTCAATGAACGCCCGCGCCCGGCGGCGGAAAAAAGAACCACGCCTCCCGATTCGGTTAAACCATATTCAGCATATACGACGCCCACTTTAGCCTGCTCTGCTTGTGATATGTTCTCAATACCTTTCGCCGGATCCCAAACAACGGCATTGCATTCCTGCTGCAAACGTTCGCTAATCCCCAATTCCTCCAGCCTCGTGTCACCACTAATCACGACCGACTGATCTCCCAGCTCTTTACACAGACGTATTGCAGCTTCTGCCGCCTTCGCCTCGCTGGTCAGTTCACAGCGCGTCAACATAACATCGCTGGCAAACTGGATAAACGCGTCACAGCGCTGCTGTTGGGTAAGTTGGGTAAGCCGCTGGTTAGCATAGTTGTTAAGCGGCGCATCTTCTGCTTGCGGTTCAAGTCGCAGCGGGCGACCCAGTGCCTGAGCAACGTTATTCAAAAATTCGCTCCGATTATCCATTCTTATTCTCCTGCGCCTGATGTTTCTTAAACCAACTACGGAAACTCTCTCCGTCAGCTTCAGGAAGATCGCGTGCTTCCATCCAGTCGCTAATCGCGCCAAATTTGAGTGGTGTTTTGCCGCCATTGATAAACCAGCTTGCCGCATGAGCACCAGCCATCATCCCGACTTTCCACAATCCTGGATGACTATTGGCATAAGCGAACATTTTTATCGCCCGTTGCTCTGCTTTTGCGGTGATCCCTTTTTCAGCCATCACCCGACGATGACGCAAAATCAGTTTTGACAGCGGAATACGCACCGGACACACGCTGTCACAAGCGGTGCATAAAGAGCAGGCGTAGGGTAAATCTTTAAAATCTTTATAGCCGCCAAGTAACGGGGAAATCACCGCACCAATTGGCCCTGGATAAATAGAGCCATATCCATGACCGCCAATATGGCGATATGCCGGACAAGTATTCATACAAGCCCCGCAACGAATACAGCGCAGCACATCCCGAAATTCAGAGGCCAGCACCTCAGAACGCCCGTTATCGACAATAACCAGATGAAACTCTTCAGGACCATCAACGTGCCCCGCTTCGCGCGGTCCTGTCAACCAGGTGTTGTATCCCGTCAAACGTGCACCAACGGCACTGCGCGCCAGCATGGTGATCAATACATCTACCTCGGCAAACGTGGGGGCAATACGCTCCATTCCCATCACTGCAATATGCGTTTTAGGCAGCGTGGTACACATTCGCGCATTACCTTCATTGGTCACCAGGCATACCGAACCGGTCTCTGCCACCGCGAAATTACAGCCGGTAATACCTATTTCAGCACTGAGGAAATCTTCGCGGATTTTTTGCCGAATTAATAAGGTCATCGCTTCAGGCGTTTCCGGCCCCTCATAGCCCAGACGTTCGTGTAGCACTCGACGGATCTGATGGCGATCTTTATGAATTGCCGGGACCACAACATGAGAGGGCGGATCTTGATCCAGCTGGAGAATGTATTCACCCAGATCGGTTTCAATCACCTGAATGCCAGCATCCTGCAACACATGATTGACACCAATCTCTTCGGTCACCATCGATTTAGATTTCACCACCTTCCGGGCATTTTTGCGTTGGGCAACCTGTAAAATGTAGCGGGTAGCGTCTTCTTTGGTTTTTGCAAAATAGACGTGACCGCCGTTTTGCGTCACTTTTTCTGAGAGCTGGTACAGATAAGCGTCGAGATTACTCAGAACATGATCACGTATCTGGGCGGCCCGATCGCGCCACTCCTCCCAGTGCCCCAATTCATCGACCATTTTTTGCCGATTTGCCCCAATACGCTGCTGCGCGTTTGCCACCGCTTTGCGCATGATCGGATCTTCAATTTGCTGACGGATGCGTGTCTTAAAATCTGTATTACTGGTTTTGATCGACATCTTTATATCCTCAGCGGCTCATCAGCACTTCAGCAATATGCATCACTTTGACTTTCTGCCCTTCCCGTTGTAATCGCCCACTGATGTTCAGCAGGCAACTCACGTCAGCACCTATTAAATACTCAGGGCGGACTTCCATCAGGTGCGCAACCTTTTCTTTCACCATCTCGCCGGATATTTCGGCCATTTTGACCGAGAACGTGCCGCCAAATCCGCAGCAGGTATCCTGTTCAGCAAAGGTCAACAACTCCAGTCCACGCACATTTTTCAGTAACGTAAGTGGCTCGTCCTTCACCCCCAGCTTACGGGCCAGGCTACAAGATGGGTGATACACCGCTCTCCCTTGCAAACTGGCACCTACATCGACTACCCCTAATTTATTAACAATAAAAGAGGTGAGATCCTGCATACGCGCGGCAACCTTTTCGGCACGTGATGCCCATTCAGGTTCATCCGCCAGATACGTCGGGTAACTTTTTACGGCATAGGTGCAAGAGCCAGCCGGTGAAATAATGGGATCGTCGTTATCCTCCAGTGCGGCGATCAGATTTTTCATCCCTGGAATCGCTTCTTTGATATAACCACTATTGATCGCAGGCTGACCGCAGCATCCCTGTTTCTCCGGGAAATTTACGCGACAGCCGAGTTTTTCCAGTAGCAGCACGGAGTCTCGTGCCATTCTTGATTTCAGGGCGTCACCAATACAGGTGACAAAGAAATTGACATTCACAACTAATACTCCATTACTTCATGCCCATTTATGCCCGATGGTTCCCCCCACCGGGGGATCAATCATCAATAAATATGGCGTTCTTTTTTAATTGGCTAGCAACATACCACCCCTCATTTGTATGACAAATGATAATCTTTCATCCAAACTTCAAATGCAATAACTAATTTTATTTCTTTCGGCATCGCTCACATTTTATGGGGAAATCGACGATCATTTTTGGCATAAGAAATCCATTTAAAAATGGCTACATCCCTTATACCTATTCAGAGCTACTTATTCAGGGGTTATTGAGATATACACTGATGGTGTACAAAAAAATCACCGACAATAATCACGTATCAAGTAATAGTCGGCATTTTATTTAATTGAAGCAATTTAGTTTGCATTTTTATTTAAAAACTGAGCTAGAGTCCATCAGAAAAAAAATATATAAAGCCCAAACCACCGTTGGAAATAGAAATAGTTGAAAGGCTCACAACTCCCGGAATGCGGATTATCTTTGCCCTGATTTCTGGCGGTTTTATTCAGGGTGCAAGCTGTCTGACCCTTTCCCGATATTCTCCCGGAGTACAACCAAACTCGCGGACAAACGCCTTGTGAAAAGATGATTCACTGGCATAGCCTACTGACTCAGCGATCACCACAACAGGGAGCATTTCCCGGGAAAACATCTGGGCCGCTATTTGTAGACGCAACTTTGTTAATACAGCTAGCGGCGTGGTTCCGGAAACATCACGGAAAAGCTGGGCAAAACTTGCCCGGGACATGTGGGCGATGCTGGCCAGCGATTCGACGGTCCAGGCGTGTCCTGGCATTTCCAGCATTTGCTGTATTACCGCACCAAGACGTGGATGCAGAAGCAAACTGAGAATGTTTTTCTCTGTATTAACCTGTGCAATCCACTCACGCACCGCGAGGGTAAAGAATGTAGCGCAGATCTGGCTACACAGAGCATCCACTCCCGGCATTGCCGATCTGGATTCCTGTTGTAAAAACGGGATCGCCTCCCTCAGCCAGTTATATTCCACGCTGTGGTTAACCGGTGCTACAAACAGCGTTTCCGGCAAAGACGTTAAAAAATAACGCGCCGAATGTTGCAGCCGAAGAGTGCCACAGACAATACAGGTCGATTCATTATCGACATGACTCAGGCGATGAGCTGAATTTTGTGGTAGCAGAACCACATTTCCCGGGCGTAATGTAAAAATCTCCCCCGTCGGCATTTCCAGCTTCGCCGCTCCTTGCGTTAACGCATGCCAACGAATAACCGATAATTCCCCGGCACCATGTGGAAGCTGCCAGTCACTTCCTAACACGCAATTCTTATCGATCGTTCCTTGTGGAGCGTTAAGCATCAACAAACGGCTAAGGGCATCCATATCAGACTCCTGAGTGGTTTTTGATTACAAACACCAACAATCTTAGTAAATAACTAATCTAATACCATCAAATAGTTAATCATGATTTTTGTTTTGTGATTCTGATTAAGAAAAAGAAAATACCAGACGATAAGACAAAATATCAAGCGTTGTGAAGAAATGGTATTTGCTCTTTTGCGTCTATAGTCATGATGTCAAATGAACGCGTTTCGACAGGAAATCATCATGAATAAATATCAGGCAGTGATTATTGGTTTTGGCAAGGCTGGAAAAACATTAGCCGTCACGCTGGCAAAAGCAGGTTGGCGAGTGGCTCTCATCGAACAATCAAATGCAATGTATGGCGGGACCTGTATTAATATCGGCTGCATCCCAACCAAAACATTGGTTCATGACGCACAGCAGCACACAGATTTTGTCCGTGCCATACAGCGTAAAAATGAAGTGGTTAATTTTTTACGTAATAAGAATTTTCATAATCTTGCGGATATACCCAATATCGACGTGATCGACGGCCAGGCGGAGTTTATCAATAATCATAGCCTGCGTGTTCATCGGCCTGAGGGAAATCTGGAGATTCATGGCGAGAAAATTTTTATTAATACCGGTGCACAAACCGTGGTTCCGCCAATTCCTGGAATTACCACCACGCCAGGTGTATATGACAGCACCGGATTACTTAATCTAAAAGAATTGCCTGCACATTTAGGTATTTTGGGCGGCGGATATATTGGCGTTGAGTTCGCCTCTATGTTCGCTAATTTTGGCAGCAAGGTAACCATTTTAGAAGCAGCTTCGCTGTTTTTGCCTCGGGAAGATCGGGATATTGCTGATAACATCGCGACGATTTTACGCGATCAGGGCGTCGATATTATCCTCAATGCCCATGTGGAGCGAATCAGTCACCATGAAAATCAAGTGCAAGTGCATAGCGAGCACGCCCAACTGGCGGTGGATGCACTGTTAATAGCTTCCGGTCGTCAACCGGCTACCGCTTCGTTACATCCAGAAAATGCAGGTATCGCAGTAAACGAGCGCGGGGCAATTGTCGTTGACAAGCGATTACATACCACCGCAGACAATATTTGGGCGATGGGAGATGTTACCGGCGGGCTGCAATTTACTTACATATCACTAGATGATTACCGCATTGTACGTGATGAGTTACTGGGTGAAGGCAAACGTAGTACTGATGATCGGAAAAATGTGCCTTATTCCGTATTTATGACACCGCCCCTGTCCAGGGTTGGTATGACAGAAGAACAAGCCAGAGAGAGTGGTGCTGATATTCAGGTGGTGACATTGCCTGTAGCTGCAATTCCGCGCGCCAGAGTGATGAACGATACCCGTGGGGTATTAAAAGCGATTGTTGATAATAAAACCCAACGTATATTAGGGGCATCACTGCTGTGTGTTGACTCCCACGAGATGATCAATATAGTGAAAATGGTGATGGATGCCGGGCTGCCTTATAGCATATTACGCGATCAGATATTTACTCATCCGTCGATGAGCGAATCACTCAATGATCTATTTTCATTAGTCAAATAAACTCAAAATCAGACGCCAGAACAAATATTCTGGCGTCTCAGAGAAAAGAATCTTATTAATTCCCTGTTACTTTATAACTTCTTAATCACTTCATTGATGGTATTTTATATGTTTAAAAAATCTGTTTTATTTGCAACACTATTATCTGGCGTTATGGCATTTTCCACCAATGCAGATGATAAAATAATTCTGAAACATATCAGCGTCTCATCAGTATCAGCATCACCGACAGTTCTTGAGAATGCCATTGCTGATATGGCCAGAAAATATAATGCTTCATCCTGGAAAGTTACATCGATGCGAATTGATAATAATTCAACCGCAACAGCAGTATTGTATAAATAAGGATGTTTACAATGGAAAGATACCTGCACCTGTTAAGTCGGGGAGATAAAATTGGCCTGACATTGATTCGTCTGAGTATTGCGATTGTTTTTATGTGGATTGGGTTATTAAAGTTTGTCCCTTACGAGGCAGACAGCATTACACCATTCGTCGCAAACAGTCCACTAATGTCGTTCTTTTATGAACACCCGGAAGACTATAAACAGCATCTGACTCACGAAGGCGAATACAAACCAGAAGCAAGAGCATGGCAAACGGCTAATAATACCTATGGTTTTTCCAACGGTCTTGGCGTCGTGGAGGTGATTATTGCTCTGCTGGTTTTGGCTAATCCTGTCAATCGCTGGTTAGGTTTATTGGGTGGGCTGATGGCATTTACCACGCCGCTGGTAACACTCTCATTTTTAATCACCACCCCGGAGGCATGGGTACCCGCATTGGGTGACGCTCATCATGGTTTCCCTTATTTATCCGGTGCTGGTCGTCTGGTATTGAAAGATACTCTGATGCTGGCAGGTGCTGTCATGATAATGGCAGATTCGGCGCGGGATATTCTTAAACAACGCAGTAATGAATCCAGTTCAACGTTAAAAACTGAATATTGATAATCCGAACACTGTCTGTTGTTCACTTTTTCAGGCGTCAGGCCCCCTTTCTGATGATGAAGCCTGACGCCATATTACCGGAGATATGACAGAGTGAAGATCAATATCACTCCCCTGTTAAAAGATTCTTGTCGTCTCAGGTAAAATATATGATTAATATCAATCATGTATTTTTACAGCAAGACAACCACGAACAAATTCAGGATTAAAATGTTTTACCGACTCCCCAACATAACCCAAATCAAGCGAACTAATTTGTGCCATTTCTTTCTCTGTCAGTGAGAAATCCCAGATAGCAAAATTTTCTTCGATACGCTGTTGATGTGTCGATTTCGGAATAACGACCACTCCCCGTTGAATATTCCAACGCAGAATGACTTGAGAAATCGATTTTTGATGGGCATCTGCAATACTCTGAAGCAGATTATTTTCAAAGGGTTTATGTCGTCCACCACCTAACGGAGCCCATGCTTCAGGCTGCACGTTATAATACTTCATGGTTGCCAGCGCCTCTGGTTGGGCAAAATAGGGATGCAACTCGACCTGGTTGACCATCGGTTTAACTCTTACCGTTTCACAAAAGTTCGCCAGAACATGAGGATAGAAATTGGAAACCCCAATTGCTTTTAATTTGCCCTCTTCATAGGCATCTTCGAGTGCACGCCACGCACTGAAATAATCGCGCATAGCCTGGTGCAATAAATAGAGGTCGAAGTACTCTAGTCCCGATTTTTTTAATGATGCTTCAATACCTGCTGCTGCCGTATCCTGATTCAACATATCCTGCACCCACAATTTAGACGTTATAAATAACTCATCTCGGGTACATAAACCTTCAGATATAGCTTCACGAACGGCTTCACCGACGGCATCTTCATTACCGTATACCGCTGCAGTGTCGATGAGTCGATAACCCGTGCGGATAGCGTTCAACACTGACTGTTTGCACACGTTTTTATCGGTAACCTGAAAAACACCAAATCCCATCATCGGCATTTTCAGATTGTTACTTAATACGGAAAATTCCACTGTCAGTCCCTCCATTAGGCATGAACAATGAGTCTACGTTAAAACGTAACCTCAAATTAGTATGTGGATTTTGATATCACTTATGCAAAAAATTCATTAATAATGTAGGACTGAAACCTCTCTATTTTCGGGGACAACGAAGCAGACGCTACCAGTGCTTTTGCCTTCGGCCTTGCTGTTTTTGATACACTTAGGGCCCAGGGCATAACGAAAATGTGCGATATGACGAAGAATTAATGGAGAATGTGATGATCAGGCAGAAGATTCTACAGCAGCTCCTGGAGTGGATTGAGTGCAATCTCGAACACCCTATTTCAATCGAAGATATCGCACAGAAATCTGGCTACAGCAGACGCAACATCCAGCTTCTGTTCCGAAATTTCATGCATGTGCCTTTGGGAGAATACATTCGCAAACGAAGGCTTTGTCGTGCCGCCATTCTTGTCCGGCTCACCGCGAAATCTATGCTTGATATTGCACTCTCTTTGCATTTTGACTCACAGCAGTCATTCAGCCGCGAATTTAAAAAGTTATTCGGCTGCTCTCCCCGTGAATACCGCCACCGTGATTATTGGGATCTCGCAAATATCTTCCCTTCTTTTTTAATACGTCAACAGCAAAAGACGGAGTGTAGATTAGTCAACTTTCCTGAGACACCTATTTTTGGTAATTCATTTAAATATGATATTGAAGTGTCGAATAAATCACCGGATGAAGAAGTCAAACTGCGACGTCATCATTTAGCCAGATGTATGAAGAGTTTTAAGACGGATATCTATTTCGTCTCCACGTTCGAACCATCAACAAAATCGGTCGATTTGCTCACAGTTGAAACTTTTGCCGGTACGGTATGCAAACAAACCGATTCAGAGATGTCGAAAGAGTGGACAATTAACCGAGGACTGTATGCCTCTTTCCGCTATGAAGGTGAGTGGGAGCACTACCCTGAATGGGCGCGAAACCTCTATCTGATGGAATTACCTGCCAGGGGGTTAGCCAGAGTGAACGGCAGTGATATTGAGCGATTTTATTACAATGAAAACTTCGTCGAAATTGATAGCAATAACATTGTTTGCGAAATTTTTATCCCCGTTCGCCCGGTTTAGCCTGTAACTCCATCACATAAGATTTACCCTACCCTGCCACCGTCTAATCGGTGCCAGGGTAGGTATTCAGTAAATAATGGCGCTGCGCATGTCAACGCCATTATTATTTATTACATCGTCGTTTTTATTTCTCCTCAGCGCCTTCAGTATCTGCAGGAACGGCGTTAATTGTCACAGTCACTGGTTTCATTTCATACCCTCCATATGTCAAAGAGTTGAATGTGAATGTGTATGTACCTGGCTTGTTGGTACTAAATGTACGCGTGATTTTCCCGCTCGCGAAATGGTCATTTTTCGACGGCAGGAACTGATAATCCGCCTCTGTCACCCCTTCCGGAGCCTCAATGTCGACCCACATGGTTCCTCCTACCGGGTTGTTTGCCGAGAACAGGGTTACCGTCAGTGTTGCTGTCGTTACCCCATCCGCCACCAGAGAATGCACATCAGATGTTGCGGCGAGCTCCGCGTTTTTATCATCCGCGACGAATTTAGATTCGGCAGTTTTCGTCGATTCCTGACCGTCGGCCTGTTCCACTTTCGCCGTGAGTGTATATGTCGCTGCGACAGTGGTCGTGGCGGTGAAAATAGCCTGCCCTTGCTCATTCGTTGTCGCCGTCCCATTGGGAGTCAGAACTAAATTTTCCGGGCTGGCAGTCAGCGTCACTTCGCTATCTTTCAGCAGGTTGTTATTGGCATCAGTCACCGTAACTTTATACGTCTGTTTGGTTTTGCCGTCCGCCACTGCACGGTTGCCAATCACCTCAATACTGGAGATGGTCGCCGTAGTGTTATCGGCCACAAACGTTACAGACTGCGCATTCGAAGGCTGGTCATTTCCTGCTGACGCCGTGATCTCATAGGTTCCGGCAGTCACGGAAACCACTTTCAGTTCCGCTTTACCCTCCTTGTCGGCGTTCACCATGATATTACCGTCTGCAAGCGGTTTGACGCCCCGAGGCAGATTAAAGACGACCACAGCGCCAGGAAGAAGGTTGCCGTATTGATCCTTAACCGTTGCCGTCAGCGTAAAGGCATCTTTGCCGTTTGCCACTTTTTGAGCAGCGGCGTCTACCTCCAGGCTCGCCTGACCGGTACTGAAATCCGCCTTGAATTTCACCTTGACCGTCTTCTGAGAGTTTTTCACCGAGGCCTCGATCTCAAGTTCCCCTGCAACCGTTGACATAAGCTCAATGTCCACTTTCCCTGCCGCATTGGTTGTTACTGTATTCCCCGTCTTGCTGGTCACACCCTGCGGTAAAGTCAGCGTAACTTCTTGCCCCTGCAACGGGTTACCATAGCTGTCCACGACGGTCAGGGTTATCTGGTTAGCAGACTGTCCATTAGCCAGTTGGTTATTAACCTTCACTGTCATATCACGAATCTCAGCCTTAGATGCGTCACCTGCAACATTCAGCACCAGTGGCTGAGCAACGGCATTTTGGCCGTTCACTCGCGGCATCACAGACAACTGACCCGCGGCAGATCCCAGCGTTAAGGTCGACACGTAGACCCCATTACCTTTCTCTGTCCAGTTTCCTGCTGAAGGACGCTCACTCCCCGTGCTGGCGGCACCGCTAAACACTGGTGCATCTGGCTTCAGCCCGGTGACCGTGTTCCCGTACGCATCCTTCACGGTGAAGGTGAGTTCCGTCGTCGTTTTGACGGTCGGAGCCTTATTGTCCGCAACAAGCGTAGAGTTCGCTGATGACATCTCTCCGGCGATGACCGTCAACTGCGCGGCTTCGGTGGCTGCTGGCTGGCCGTTGAATAGCGGCATGACGAGAAGCTCCCCCGTCTTTCCACCTGTTGTCAGCGTAGCGACATAGGAACCATCACCTTTTTCGGTCCAACAAGAAACAGTCGCCCCTTCAGACGCAGCACCCGTCAGGCTTGCCGACAACGCAAGACCACTGATAGCGTTGCCATGCGCATCTTTCGCCACCAGCGTCACGGTTGTGCTTTCGCCGGCTTTTACGTGATCTTCTGCGACAGAGACTTTCGACTGGTTTGAAGATAACGCATCAGCCACCACGGTCACTTTAGCCGCATTCGCTGCCGCATCCTGTCCATTTAGCTTCGGCATAACCTCTAATTCACCCGCCGTAGTGCCGAGAGAAATCTGCGCAGTCCAGGTCCCGTCGCCATTATCCGTCCAGCCTGATGCCGTAGAACCAGCAGCAGCTGCGCCCGATAATGACGGTGCATCCGGATTGAGACCAGTTACAGGGTTGTCATTAGCATCTTTTGCCGTCCAGATTGCCGTAACTGTACCGCCAACCACCGGTTTATCAGGATTCAGTGTGATGGACGAATGTGCTGCATCAAGCGGCCCGGCAACAAACTTCAGCGTTTGTTGTAATGTGCCCAGCTGATACTGCTCGCTGAAGGCACGCACAACAACGTTTCCGGCACGGGTCGAAGAAACCGTGGCGCTGTAAACCCCTGGTTTTATTTCCGAAATGGCACCAACGGTTACACCATTAGTGTCTTGCGGAACAAGTCGCAGGCGGCTGGCTTCTCCCGTCACCGGATTACCCTCGGAGTCCACCGCTGTCAGTGTCAGCGTGTAGGCTTGCTGACCATCAGCAACCACATCACCTGACGGCTCGTTAGCGCTCAGGGTGGAGTTTGCCACATCCATCATCGTGGCCCGCAGTTCTGCAGTGACAGTTTTGCTCATGTCATCAACGCTAACAGTAATCGTTGCCTCACCTGACTGCGTTCCGGTAGTAAAGACAGACTGATACACCCCTGCTTCAGTTTCGGTGAACTCACCCAGTGTTGGCTTTGCCTGTGATTTAGTGGCCTTCAGGGTACGAGTCACAATATTTCCAGCCGGTTTGAAGGTTAGTTCAGTCTTGATCTGATCTTTCATGCCCGTGACTGGCTGCCCCTCGGCGTCGCGCAGAGACAGCACCAACGGCTTTTGCTCATTACCGTTAGCAAGCATTTGAATACGGCTCTGACCGTCAAGCGTTAACGCCGTACGATCGGCGCTCATACCAGCTCCGCTAATAACCACTTCTGTCTGCACACGTTTCGAGGCATTGCCTTTGTTATCGTAGGCAATCGCTGAAATCGCATAATAATTGTCTTTGCCTGCCTGATAAGCCGGGAGCGTCACTTGCCACTGATTGCCCTGCCCCGTAATTTTTCCGCCTGCGGCCAGCAAAGACGGCGCTTCCCATTGCACATTTTTCAGACCGTGAGTTGCTTTGCTGACCACAAGCCCCAGGGAAACCGTCTGGCCGCCCTTGCCTTCAATACGCTCAGGCAGAGCAATACGGATCACTTCAGATTTGCGATACTCAAGAACGATATTGTTATTACGCTCAACCAGGTCATAGCGGCTGCCTGCCAGCATTCGACGCTCGCGAATGCTGTCTGTATCGAGTTGTTTTTCCAGAGGTTCGCCAATCCGATAATTAACTTCCAGGCCAAAGCGAGTGTCATTCTCACCACTCTTGCCCTGCTTATGCCCGGCACTCAGGGTCAGAAGAGGCACTGGCGTGTAATTCACTTCAGCGGTAATCGCATGTGGATCTTTCTGGCGTTTATCTTTACCAAACAGCCCGACTTCATCGCCATAATACTGTTCATACATCAGGCTTGCGCCAAGCTGCGGCCAGGCAGGTAAATAGCCCTCAGCACGAATATCCCAGCCATTCGCCGGGCGTTCCTGATAATCCTCAACATCCGGCGATGTTTTCCAGCCAGAAGCCCGGATATAACCATTGGCGCTCAGTTTCAAATAATCACGCCAGTATTCCGCACCAACACCAATGCGGGTATGACTACGGGATAAATCATGATCGATAAAAGTATTCACCCCCGCCATCCAGTCATTTTCTGAAAAATGACGCCAGCCAAAACCAATATTTGACTGAGTACGATCGTCGGTACGATGTATTGCCCCCTGAGTGAACAACATATTTGTCGGTGTATCATAAATCGGATAAAGCATTTCCAGCGAAGAGTCCTTCAGCGAGAAATTTTTATCGACATTCAGTTTGACGCGCGCAGTACCGTATTTCCCGAGCCACTCCTGAATTTCCTGGTTAGCTTTAGCGGTGGCCATTCCGGTAATAAAGTTACGTGTCGCATCGCTATCTGGCTGACTGCTTAAAAATGTCCCGGCATTTGCGGCAAACGACGCGACATTTTTCTCCACGTTATTATCAGCAGTTACCGTAGTATTTCCCATGCTCAACCGTGGCTGAACCGCATGCTGCGCACGTGCCGCCATTACTGGGGTAAAGGTGACAGCGAGTGGAAAAAGAACCTGAACAGAGATATTTGTCCACGCCACGCAGCGGGCCAGAACTGAATAACGAAATCGTGGTTGTTTATGACCTGTTTTATAACGTGACATTGAGATAATTTCCTGATGAACGAATTAACGAACATAGGCAGACACAAATAATGGCGTCTGCCTGTCAGAAAAACCGGGAAATCCCCGATTTCCTTTTCCGCAGAAAAGGAAATACCTTTATGTAAGAAAGTACACCGCCACCTAATATATCCAGTGTCTGTAGCCACTCATCAGGTGGTTGGGCGCGGGATTATATTTTTATTTATGGGTAAAAATTTAGCTTTTTGTGCAAGTTATTAAATAGATACTTAAGTTATATTTCTTACTCTGCGGGCAGTGAATAATTCATTATTAAGAGTGAATAATAATGACCTGTCTTTAATTAATCGCTATTGGGAATACGTCGAAGTAGGTATATACACCAGGATAAACCAATATATTTTTTATGGATATTCATTTTCCTTCATCAGACTGTGAATTGCAGGGATATCGAACTTGCACGACTCATCGCCACATTCAAACAGATTTATGAATTTCGTTCATAACCCCTGACAAATCCTGCCGTCTAATCGAGCTTTTCCCTTTACGTTATGCTTCTCATGAACGATAACGGAAGGATAACACCATGCAAAAAGTAAAACTGAACAACGGTATTGAAATGCCCCTGTTGGGCTTTGGTGTATTTCAGATGACCGATGCCGCTGAATGCGAAAGAGCGGTCATTGACGCTATTAACACCGGTTATCGACTGATTGACACCGCCGCCTCCTATCAAAATGAAACCCAGGTCGGGAACGCACTGAAACGAAGCGGTATCGCCCGTAACGAACTCTTTGTCACCACAAAACTCTGGTTGCAGGATACCAGTTACGAAGGGGCCAAAGCCCAGTTCGAACGCTCTCTGAATCGACTGCAACTTGATTACGTTGACCTGTATTTGATTCACCAGCCATACGGCGATGTCCACGGAGCCTGGCGTGCCATGGAAGAGCTGCAACAGGCCGGTAAAATTCGCGCTATTGGCGTCAGTAACTTCCATCCTGACCGACTGGCTGACCTTATCGCTTTTAATAACGTCGTTCCGGCGGTAAACCAGGTTGAAGTTAACCCTTTCAATCAGCAGCTACAGGCCGTTCCCTGGATGCAAAGTCGTGGCATTCAGCCAGAAGCCTGGGCACCGTTTGCGGAAGGGAAAAATGGTCTGTTCCAGCATCCTGTTCTCACGGCAATTGGCGAGAAGTATGGCAAAAGCGTGGGCCAGGTTGTTCTGCGCTGGATCTACCAACGAGGCGTTGTTTCACTGGCAAAATCAGTGCGAAAAGAACGCATGGAAGAGAACATCAACATTCTCGATTTTGAACTCAGCCCTGAAGATATGCTGCAAATTACCGCCCTGGATACCGCAACCAGCGCGTTCTTCTCTCACCGCGATCCCGCAATGGTGGAATGGCTGACTGGCCGCAAACTTGATGTTTAAGCCGCGATAAAAGAGGTATTCATTCAATGCAAAAACGTTATCTGGGTAAATCCGGACTCGAAGTCTCCGCCCTTGGGCTCGGTTGCATGGGCTTAAGCCACGGCTACGGCCCGGCGACCGATACCCATCAGGCTATCGAACTTATTCGTGCTGCGGTTGAACGTGGCGTCACCTTCTTCGATACCGCCGAAGTGTATGGTCCGTATCTGAATGAAGAAGTGGTCGGCGAAGCCTTAAAACCGTTTCGTGACCGCGTGGTAATTGCCACTAAATTCGGTTTTACCTTCGGCGATGATAATAAGCAGCAGATTTTAAACAGCCGTCCGGAACATATCCGTGAAGCCGTTGAAGGATCATTACGTCGTCTGAAAACAGATGTTATTGACCTGCTGTATCAACACCGTGTTGATCCAGATGTTCCTATTGAAGATGTTGCAGGAACGGTGAAAGACCTCATCGCAGAAGGTAAGGTCAAACATTTCGGCCTGTCTGAAGCAGGAGCACAAACCATTCGTCGTGCACATGCGGTACAACCTGTCACCGCCCTGCAAAGCGAATATTCCATGTGGTGGCGTGAGCCTGAACAGGAAATTCTGCCGTTGCTGGAGGAACTGGGAATTGGTTTTGTCCCCTTCAGCCCACTAGGTAAAGGTTTCCTGACAGGGGCGATTAAGCCGGGAACCACTTTCGGCAAAGATGATTACCGCAGCACCGTACCGCGTTTCGCAGCACAAGCCATTGAAGCCAATGAAAAACTGGTCACCTTGTTAGGTGAACTGGCTGCGGAGAAAGGGGTAACGTCTGCACAAATCGCACTGGCATGGCTATTAGCACAAAAGCCGTGGATTGTTCCCATCCCTGGCACCACTAAACTGAACCGGCTGGAAGAAAACCTGGCCGCTGCTGACATTGTTCTTTCGCAGAAAGATACGCAGCAGATAACCGAGGCGCTGGAAACAATTAAAATCGTCGGTGAACGTTACTCGCCTGAACATCAGGCACGCGTAGGCCGCTAATACCCAAACGGGTCCAGGATAAAGGACCCGTTATTCGGTGTAGCGAAGCGCATCGATCAACAGCGCAAAAGCTGGCGGATGCTGCTTGCGGCTGGGGTAGTAAAGATAATACCCAGGAAAAGTTGGACACCACTCCTGTAACACCTGAATAAGCTTGCCTGACTTTATATACTCCTGAACCATGTCTTCAGGGACACAAGCGATCCCAAACCCTGATAACGCGGCATCAATTCTTTCTGGCAATGGACTACACGTCAGTTGCCCATCAACCTTAACGCGAAGCGGTTTCCCTTCTCGCTCGAACTCCCAGTGGTAAAGCCCACCGGCAGTTGGCAAACGCATGTTGATGCAGCGATGATTTTGTAGCTCATGAGGCGTTTCAGGCGCAGGGTTTGCAGCAAAATACGCCGGAGCTCCCACCACAGCCATTCGCATATCTGGTCCAATCCTGACTGCAACCATATCTTTATCAACATTTTCACCCAGTCGTATCCCGGCATCAAAACGGCCTTCAACAATATCGACAAAACCGTTATCCACCACCAGTTCGACATTGATTTCGGGATACTCTCTGAGAAAAGGTTTTAGCTTCGGCCAGACCAGACTTCGCGCGGCATGTTCCCCGGCAGATAACCGAATATTCCCGGAGGGCGTGCCGTTCAATTGAATAAGTGATTCCAGTTCCTGTTCAAGCTCGTCAATACGCGGTTCAAGGCAGGCAATGATTCTCTCCCCCGCTTCTGTGGGAGCCACACTGCGGGTAGTCCGTGTCAGGAGGCGGATATTGAGCCTTTCCTCCAGAGCCTTTATTGCATGGCTAAGTGCAGACTGAGAGACGCCGAGTTTGCCCGCTGCTTTGGTAAAACTTCGCTCTCTTGCCACCACAAGAAAGATTTGCAGTTCGTTGAAGTTTTCTTTGAGCATTGGCGATTTCCTTGTAGAAGCATCCTCTTCACACACACTCATGAAGGGGGCATAGATGCTATTATTTTAACCACATTATTAGTAACAATGATAATCTGGCTGTATCGAAAATAATTCTAAACTTTCAGGAGATTTATTATGAATAAACGTACCCTCACGATTGTGCCATTCTTCTTACCGATATTCTGACACACATCATTAACTTTCTATTTTTACTCTTTTCTCCACCATAAAATCAATAAAAGCACTAACAGTAATTATAAATAAAAACAAAGCCAAAAATCTTGGTTCCAAAGCTGGTAACAACTAACCAGTTTAAATATACACATCAAAATCAGATAAACATTTGAGGTATTGTCATGACAAATAAACACCTATCACTGTTTTCTCCTTTTATGCTGACAGAAAAAATAAAGCCATGTAATCGTATCGTTATGGCTCCTATGACGACCTGGTCAGCTAATCCTGATGGAACCATCTCTGAGCAAGAACTCGAATATTATAAACGTCGCTCACAAAATATTGGTTTAGTAATTACAGGATATACCTATGTCACGCCAAGGAAATTCAGGCATCGAAAGGAACTGGCTGGTTTCCGTTAATAGATTAAATATCTATTACTCTCCCGAGAGTAAAACTATCAAATCAATGAGTAACCGATACAGCCTCGCAAATTCTTTCAGATAATTAACCCGTCACTGCGGCACGTTCTCTCGTAAGGCGTGCCTGCTGTGTAATCCAGTATGTATCCGGCATAGTTGACGGTTTAATAGAACTCAATTCCTCTCCCAGGTCACCAACAACGATATCTTGTATAACACCCCAGGAGATACGACATTATGATGAGATGAGGTATGCTCCTCAGCGCCAATCAACGCCAGGGCTGGGCCAGTTTTGAGATCAGACTCATTCCCGGACTGACTTCAGGCGACATATATCAATGACGTTGGGGCAATAAAAGATAGCCGATGTAATACATCTATTCAAATTTGTGATATATGTCAAAAAATTGGTTGACCAAACTCGTTATTTATATAAGGGCACTTACGAAGTGCACTCTTTTTTAAAGCGAGGAAGTACCAATGAAAGAGAATAAAGTACAGCAAATCAGTCATAAACTGATTAATATCGTTGTTTTTGTCGCAATTGTAGAATACGCCTATTTATTTCTCCATTTCTATTAATAACGGCAATAAACTGTTCACTTCAGTGATATTTAAAATATGCATCCTCTCCCTTTTTTGTAAGTAATTATTATATCCGTGGGAGAGGAATATACGCTGTCAGGTAATCAATCATGCTGCAATAAATCATCGGCCAGTAAAGTGGAGATAGCCTCCATTCTCGAAAAATCCATACTCTCAGCGAAACCATCATCAATCACTCATCCAGGCGTTTATGGGAGCGTCGCCAATGGCTGCTAACAATGCCAGACTTCCCCGTTGCGGAAATTCCACATCCCACAAATAGTCACAGTGATTGGGTGTTGAAATGATCCGGATGAGCATGTATCTTTACGGTTATGTTATAACATAACAGGTAAAATAATGAAACCCAATATCCATCCTGAGTATCGTACTGTGGTGTTCCACGACACCAGCGTTGATGAGTACTTTAAAATCGGCTCGACTATCAAAACAGACCGTGAGATTGAGCTAGATGGCGTAACGTATCCATATGTGACAATTGATGTCTCTTCTAAATCGCACCCGTTCTATACAGGGAAGCTGAGAACAGTAGCATCAGAAGGAAATGTTGCACGGTTCACCCAACGTTTTGGTCGTTTTGTTAGCACGAAAAAGGGGGCATGATGAAAGTCCTTAACTCTCTGCGTACCGCAAAAGAACGCCATCCAGACTGTCAGATTGTGAAGCGAAAAGGACGGCTATATGTGATTTGTAAATCTAATCCACGTTTTAAGGCCGTTCAGGGTCGTAAGAAAAAACGTTGATTCAAAATTCGACGAATTAACGATATTTGTCTGATTAATAATCAGACCGGATTAATGTTGGTGTATTTATTACACCAGCATTAATTTTCCTGGGGATGTATCTTCCTGTTCATTTAAGGTCAACTGCCTGACGTTTCTCTCCGAATATTCCATTATATTAATGTTGACTTGTTGACCATTTTCGCCCTGTATGCTGGCATCAACTCTATTTTAGACTGAACACGCCACTCAGTTTCCTCCCTTTGCGACGCAGCCTGCATTTACACTCAAACTGTTAAGATGATAAATGTGGTAAATCTGTTGGTACTGACATAAAAACGTTTACGCCACAGGAACGGCCAGATCCATCGGTAACCCCATCGCCGACGTTCGAGTGCCAGTTAGAGTAACACGCACAGATGACTGAATGCAGTGCCCTGGCAAAGAGGCCATCGTTCCTGTGACAACTGGCAGTCTTCGTTTAACTTCACTTAATTTGGCTCTTGGGGGGCTTACCGGACAGATGACGTACTTACACCTGTTTAATTTTTCATCACTTATTGGGATGAACACCCATAACCATTTTGTGCGGCATGTTAATCCATTAAAACACCTTACCGATTGGCAAATCATCTTTAATTATGACTTATGATAGTTTTATATTCTATTTCTTATCATTTAAACTTGTTTTTTTACTAGTCCATTACACAACACATTAAGACTATTCCTAACACCTCAGGGCAAAGTTCCTGGCTAATATAAAATGCAAGTAAGAATTGAACGTTATATTGCCAATAACCTTATGAAACTGAATGTCTTTTTCTTCTTATCAAAAAAGCAATATTTTCATTTTTTGTAAATATTGACTTAACCATGGAATTCATTTTCTGTTCACATATTGACACTCATCAGGAAAAAAACATAAATTTAAACCTAATCGAAATAATTAAAACTTAATCTCGTTTAACCTATATTGATATGTGCTACGTATCTTATTTACTTCCGATTTACTAAAGAAACTGAATGTACCTGTAAAAATTACAGGTTTGGAAAGTAGTGACATGGCAAAATGATTACAGCAGGGACTATGAGGTTAAAAACCATATGGAATGTCAAAACCGTTCTGATAAATACATCTGGTCTCCCCATGACGCCTACTTCTATAAAGGACTATCTGAACTGATTGTGGATATCGACAGATTAATTTATCTATCGCTGGAGAAAATCAGAAAAGATTTCGTGTTTATCAATCTCAATACGGATTCTTTAACTGAGTTTATAAACCGTGATAATGAGTGGTTATCCGCGGTAAAGGGGAAACAGGTCGTATTGATTGCGGCCAGAAAGTCAGAAGCCTTAGCAAATTATTGGTATTACAACAGCAATATTAGGGGCGTGGTATACGCTGGACTGAGTCGTGATATTAGAAAAGAACTGGCCTATGTGATTAATGGCAGGTTCCTGAGAAAAGATATTAAGAAAGATAAAATCACTGACCGGGAAATGGAAATTATCCGCATGACGGCTCAGGGAATGCTGCCTAAATCGATTGCCAGAATTGAAAATTGTAGTGTGAAGACAGTGTATACCCATCGGCGGAATGCAGAGGCCAAGCTGTACTCAAAATTATATAAGTTGGTTCAGTAAACTCCAGGCAAGTTAGTTTTAAAAAATGACTCACCGGGACTTCATGTCCTCAATTCAACTCGGGAAGAAAAGCAATGAAAAAAAAGGTTCTGGCAATAGCTCTGGTAACGGTGTTTACCGGTACAGGTGTAGCGCAGGCTGCTGACGTAACAGCTCAGGCTGTAGCGACCTGGTCAGCAACAGCCAAAAAAGACACCACCAGTAAGCTGGTTGTGACGCCACTCGGTAGCCTGGCGTTCCAGTATGCCGAAGGCATTAAAGGTTTTAACTCACAGAAAGGTCTATTTGACGTGGCTATCGAGGGTGACTCAACGGCTACCGCCTTTAAACTGACCTCACGTCTTATCACCAACACCTTAACCCAGTTGGATACCTCAGGATCCACACTGAATGTGGGCGTGGATTATAACGGCGCGGCAGTCGAAAAAACTGGCGATACCGTGATGATCGATACCGCCAACGGCGTACTGGGCGGCAACCTTAGCCCACTGTCTAACGGTTACAATGCCAGCAATCGTACCACCGCACAGGATGGTTTCACTTTCTCCATCATCAGCGGCACCACCAATGGTACCACCGCAGTAACCGATTACAGCACTCTACCGGAAGGCATCTGGAGCGGCGACGTTAGCGTACAGTTCGACGCTACCTGGACCAGTTAATCTCTCTGATGTACCAGCAGGGGTACCCCCCTGCTTTATTCCTGGACGGAATTGTTATGAAAAAGCACCTTCTGCCTCTCGCTCTGCTGTTTTCCGGAATATCACCGGCCCAGGCGCTGGATGTCGGCGATATATCATCGTTTATGAACAGTGACAGCAGCACGCTAAGCAAAACGATCCAAAACAGTACCGACAGTGGCCGCCTCATCAATATCCGTCTCGAACGGCTCTCTTCACCGCTTGACGACGGGCAGGTTATCGCAATGGACAAGCCGGATGAGTTGCTACTCACTCCCGCCAGCTTGCTGCTACCCGCCCAAGCCAGCGAAGTGATCCGCTTCTTCTATAAGGGACCAGCAGATGAAAAAGAGCGCTACTACCGCATTGTCTGGTTTGATCAGGCCCTCAGTGATGCGCAGCGCGATAATGCCAACCGCAGCGCTGTGGCCACTGCTTCCGCCCGCATCGGCACCATTCTGGTCGTCGCCCCCCGCCAGGCAAACTACCACTTTCAGTACGCCAACGGCTCCCTGACAAATACAGGTAATGCGACGCTGCGGATCCTCGCCTACGGCCCCTGCCTGAAAGCCGCCAATGGTAAGGAGTGTAAAGAGAATTACTACCTGATGCCGGGCAAGTCGCGTCGTTTTACCCGCGTGGACACGGCGGATAACAAAGGACGGGTTGCACTTTGGCAGGGTGATAAGTTCATTCCCGTGAAATAGATAGCTGTGCAGATGGATAACGACAATGCCTTTACGACGGTTCTCCCCAGGACTGAAAGCCCAGTTTGCCTTCGGCATGGTCTTTTTGTTCGTTCAGCCCGATGCCAGCGCTGCTGACATAAGTGCGCAGCAAATAGGTGGGGTGATTATTCCGCAGGCCTTCAGTCAGGCGCTTCAGGACGGCATGAGCGTCCCGCTCTATATTCATCTCGCCGGTAGCCAGGGTCGCCAGGACGATCAGCGAATCGGCAGCGCTTTTATCTGGTTGGATGATGGACAGTTACGCATCCGAAAAATACAGCTGGAAGAGAGTGAAGATAACGCCAGTGTCAGCGAACAAACTCGACAGCAGCTGATGACTCTGGCCAACGCCCCGTTCAATGAGGCCCTTACCATCCCCCTGACTGACAACGCGCAGTTGGATCTCAGCTTGCGCCAACTGCTGCTGCAGCTGGTGGTCAAGCGCGAAGCGCTGGGCACCGTACTACGCTCACGTAGCGAAGACATCGGGCAGTCCAGTGTTAATACCCTCAGCAGTAATCTGAGCTATAACTTCGGCGTCTATAACAACCAGTTGCGTAACGGCGGGAGCAACACCTCCAGCTATCTGTCGCTGAATAACGTTACTGCGCTGCGCGAACATCACGTGGTGCTCGACGGCTCACTGTACGGGATTGGTAGCGGTCAACAGGACAGTGAATTATATAAAGCGATGTATGAACGCGATTTTGCTGGTCACCGATTTGCCGGTGGAATGCTCGACACCTGGAACTTGCAGTCCTTAGGGCCGATGACCGCCATTTCAGCAGGGAAGATTTACGGCCTTTCCTGGGGAAACCAGGCCAGCTCCACCATCTTCGACAGCAGCCAATCGGCCACGCCAGTGATCGCCTTTTTACCGGCGGCGGGCGAAGTACATCTCACCCGTGATGGGCGACTACTAAGCGTTCAGAACTTCACCATGGGCAATCATGAAGTGGATACCCGGGGTCTACCGTACGGTATTTACGATGTGGAAGTTGAGGTAATCGTTAACGGTCGCGTGATCAGCAAACGCACCCAGCGGGTCAATAAGCTGTTTAGCCGGGGGCGTGGCGTCGGTGCACCGCTGGCGTGGCAGATATGGGGCGGTAGCTTTCATATGGATCGCTGGTCGGAAAACGGGAAAAAGACGCGACCAGCCAAAGAGAGTTGGCTGGCAGGTGCCTCGACCTCCGGCTCACTGAGTACGTTTAGCTGGGCGGCAACGGGATATGGATACGATAATCAGGCGGTGGGTGAAACCCGTCTGACGCTGCCGCTTGGGGGGGCGATCAACGTTAACCTGCAAAACATGCTGGCCAGTGACAGCTCATGGAGCAACATCGCCAGCATCAGCGCCACTCTACCTGGAGGCTTCAGTTCGCTGTGGGTTAACCAGGAAAAAACCCGCATTGGCAATCAATTGCGACGTAGCGATGCCGACAACCGTGCAATCGGCGGCACACTCAACCTGAACTCACTGTGGTCGAAGCTGGGTACGTTCAGCATCAGCTACAATGATGACCGCCGCTACAACAGCCATTATTACACGGCAGATTACTATCAAAGTGTCTACAGCGGTACCTTTGGTTCGCTTGGCCTGCGGGCCGGTATTCAGCGCTATAACAACGGCGACAGCAGCGCCAATACAGGGAAATATATCGCTCTCGATCTCTCGCTACCACTGGGCAACTGGTTTAGCGCAGGGATGACCCATCAAAACGGCTACACCATGGCAAACCTGTCAGCACGCAAACAGTTTGATGAAGGAACCATTCGCACTGTTGGTGCCAATCTGTCACGAGCCATCTCCGGCGATACCGGTGATGACAAAACCCTCAGCGGTGGGGCGTATGCACAGTTCGACGCTCGTTACGCCAGCGGAACGCTGAACGTCAATAGCGCGGCGGACGGCTACATCAATACTAATTTGACCGCCAACGGCAGCGTCGGCTGGCAGGGTAAAAACATCGCTGCCAGCGGGCGGACCGATGGCAACGCTGGGGTGATATTCGACACTGGCCTGGAGAACGATGGTCAGATCAGCGCCAAAATCAACGGGCGGATTTTCCCGCTTAACGGCAAGCGTAACTATCTCCCGCTCTCTCCCTATGGAAGATATGAGGTGGAGTTGCAGAACAGCAAAAACTCACTCGACAGTTACGATATCGTCAGCGGTCGCAAAAGTCATCTGACTCTCTATCCAGGCAATGTCGCTGTCATTGAGCCAGAGGTGAAGCAGATGGTTACCGTCTCCGGTCGTATCCGTGCGGAAGACGGCACACTGCTGGCTAACGCACGGATTAACAACCATATCGGCCGAACCCGAACCGATGAAAACGGCGAGTTTGTCATGGACGTGGACAAGAAATACCCCACTATCGATTTTCGCTACAGTGGCAATAAAACCTGCGAAGTGGCACTGGAACTCAACCAGGCGCGCGGTGCCGTCTGGGTCGGTGATGTGGTCTGCAGCGGCCTCTCATCGTGGGCGGCGGTGACGCAGACAGGAGAAGAGAATGAGAGTTAACCTACTGATAGCGATGATAATCGTTGCGCTAATCTGGCCTGCAACCGCGCTCAGAGCGGCAGTGAGCAAAACAACCTGGGCGGATGCACCGGCACGCGAGTTTGTGTTTGTCGAAAACAACTCAGACGACAACTTTTTCGTCACTCCTGGCGGGGCGCTGGATCCGCGCCTGACCGGTGCCAACCGCTGGACCGGTTTAAAATACAATGGTTCAGGAACCATCTATCAGCAAAGTCTCGGCTACATTGATAACGGTTACAACACCGGCCTTTATACCAACTGGAAGTTTGATATGTGGCTGGAAAATTCACCAGTTTCATCTCCTTTAACTGGCTTGCGCTGCATCAACTGGTACGCAGGGTGTAATATGACCACCAGTCTTATCCTGCCGCAAACCACCGACGCCAGTGGATTTTATGGCGCGACGGTGACCAGCGGCGGCGCGAAGTGGATGCACGGCATGTTGTCAGACGCGTTTTACCAGTATCTGCAACAAATGCCCGTCGGCAGCAGCTTTACAATGACCATCAATGCCTGCCAGACCTCTGTGAACTATGACGCCAGTAGCGGCGCACGCTGTAAGGATCAGGCCTCCGGCAACTGGTATGTTCGCAACGTCACCCATACGAAAGCAGCAAATCTGCGGTTGATAAATACCCACTCGCTGGCGGAGGTGTTTATCAACAGCGACGGAGTACCGACTCTGGGCGAAGGGAACGCCGACTGCCGGACGCAAACCATCGGCAGCCGTTCAGGATTAAGTTGTAAGATGGTTAACTATACCCTGCAAACAAACGGACTCAGCAACACCTCAATCCATATATTCCCGGCGATCGCCAACTCGTCGTTAGCCTCGGCCGTCGGGGCGTACGATATGCAGTTCAGTCTGAATGGCAGTTCATGGAAACCGGTGAGCAATACTGCCTATTACTACACCTTCAACGAGATGAAGAGCGCAGACTCGATCTATGTTTTCTTCTCGAGCAACTTCTTTAAACAGATGGTGAACCTCGGGATCAGCGATATCAACACCAAAGATCTATTCAACTTTCGCTTTCAGAACACCACATCACCGGAGTCTGGCTGGTATGAATTTTCTACCTCCAACACGCTGATTATCAAACCCCGTGATTTCAGCATCAGTATTATCTCCGATGAATATACTCAGACACCGTCGCGGGAGGGATATG
This sequence comes from Escherichia sp. WS338, assembly GCF_046486405.1. NCBI lineage: Bacteria > Pseudomonadati > Pseudomonadota > Gammaproteobacteria > Enterobacterales > Enterobacteriaceae > Escherichia > Escherichia sp. WS338. The sequence continues at coordinate 100,850 of NZ_JBJQLL010000015.1, forward strand.
TCGGCAGCGGCGAGTCGGCACTCGATTTCGGCTATATCGTAACCACCAGCGGTAAAACAGCTGCCGACGAAGTGCTGATCAAGGTGACCGGACCCGCGCAGGTGATTGGCGGGCGCTCCTATTGTGTCTTCAGCTCCGATGACGGTAAGGCGAAAGTACCGTTCCCGGCGACGCTTTCCTTTATTACCCGCAACGGAGCTACAAAAACCTACGATGCCGGGTGCGATGATAGCTGGCGGGATATGACCGATGCGCTGTGGTTGACCACACCGTGGACTGATATCTCTGGCGAAGTGGGGCAGATGGATAAGACCACAGTCAAATTTTCGATTCCAATGGATAACGCCATTTCTCTGCGTACGGTAGATGATAATGGCTGGTTTGGCGAAGTCAGCGCTTCAGGAGAGATTCATGTTCAGGCGACGTGGCGTAACATTAACTAAGGCCCTGCTGACAGTGGTCTGTATGCTGGCGGCACCTTTGACACAGGCGATTTCGGTCGGCAATCTGACTTTTTCACTGCCGTCCGAGACTGACTTTGTCAGCAAACGTGTCGTGAATAACAACAAAAGCGCACGGATATACCGTATTGCCATCAGTGCTATTGATAGCCCGGGCAGCAGTGAATTGCGCACCCGACCGGTGGATGGTGAACTACTTTTCGCCCCCCGCCAGCTGGCGTTGCAGGCTGGTGAGAGTGAGTATTTTAAATTTTACTATCATGGTCCACGGGATAACCGCGAGCGCTACTACCGGGTCTCATTTCGCGAGGTCCCCACTCGTAACCTGACAAAACGCAGCCCAACCGGCGGTGAGGTCAGCACGGAGCCGGTGGTGGTGATGGATACCATTCTGGTAGTACGACCTCGTCAGGTTCAGTTTCAATGGTCCTTCGATCAGGTGACCGGAGCGGTAAGTAACACTGGCAACACATGGTTTAAGCTACTGATTAAGCCAGGATGTGATTCGACCGAAGAGGAAGGCGATGCCTGGTATCTACGTCCGGGAGACGTGGTTCATCAGCCTGAGTTACGTCAGCCGGGGAATCATTATCTGGTCTATAACGACAAATTCATTAAGATTAGCGATTCCTGTGCGGCTAAGCCCCCTTCGGCGGACTAAGACTTATCCATCGGACGAGGGAAGAACTCCACCTCAGAGACTCAAATAATCGTTTAAATGATGTGGAAGCGATCGTCAATGTCACCTGTTATGATGGGCTTTCTCATATGTACACCATAGTGTTCAGGAGACACGGAAAGGTGCCAGGCTACCTGCTAACGAGTGGTTTCTTCACTAATTAGGACGTAAAATCGGTAACGGCTGGAAATCATTCAATACTCACACTATCGAAAGTACACCAGCCAACCGCGGTACGTTCTTACATACGATGTACCGCTGTTCTCTTTACGATTTATAGCTGTACTGGTGAATTATGAGCAATCTGAATCCATGCATGACGTGTGGTGCCTGTTGTGCATTTTTCCGCGTCTCTTTTTACTGGGCCGAAGCCGACGATGCTGGCGGTACCATTCCCGCCAGGTTCACTGAACAAATATCCCCTTTTCACCGATGCATGAGCGGTACCAATCAGAAAAACCCCCGATGTATTGCCCTTGCAGGAACACCGGGCAAAAATGCCTGCTGCACGATATATAAAAATCGATCGTCCACGTGCAGAGAATTCGCCATGTCTGGTGAGAACGGAGTCGTCAATGAGGCTTGCAATCGTGCAAGAGCTAAATACGGGCTGACACCGTTATAAATATACAATAATTAATTGCACTGCCCCGCCAGCTATAATCGCGGGGCTTCGTTTTTCAGGTATAACAAAACCCGAAACTTCTTCCATCTGCCAGCAACAATGCCTCTTCCTCTATAGCGTTCTCCGGATCTACAGCATCCTGAAGTAGCGCGATGTACTCACTGGCTATCTGCATCAGAAAGTTAAAAACAATGTTTTTAACCTATAAAAATGGCGCTATATTTGCGCCATTTTTATCATTCAAAGCATTATCTATTTGAGCCTAAAGGGATCTCAGGATCTGGCTCATGGGTAATTCTGTTTCGTAAATCTCTGCGAATAATTTCAATAGACCAGAACCAGACTAAATGTCCAAAAATTTCAGAGACATTCTCATACCACGGAAGATCAAAGAGAGGTGGCGTAAGTCCCATGAGAGGGAATGAAATCATATGAACAAAAAGTTGCGCTAAAGCACCTGCCAGTAAGCCCTGCCAAAGTTTAATTTTCGGAAATACTTCGGCGACCACACAGTAACCAACGGCAAAAACTATCGAAAAGATTATGTGCGTTACACCAACCCAGTTAAAGACATGCCCGGCGAAGGTATAAACAGCCGAATTTGGATCTGTCAGTCCCAACCAATCCCGAAGAAAAATGTACGGAGGATTGAGAAAGTTACGGGAGCAATCAATTTGGCCTGCAGCCCTGATTAATGATTCCGGACCACACGCTGCATTAAACATATCAACCGGACTACGTGGTGGCAATGGAACTTCTGCCCCCCACTTAACAAATGCGGAAACAACGCCAGCAATCAGCCCAATGAATGCAGCAAGACCATAACGTCTGCGGTTTGGTGGAGTTTGTTCAAATATATTCATATCTACCCTGCTTGTACCATTATGTTATACACCTCTTTAGGAGTATTCATAAAACAAGGCAAATGTAAAGAACTGTATTGTTTTGTATAACCACATGGTTACCTAATCGCCAATTAATATAAGCTCCATTATTTCTCCATATTTTTATGCTAGAAGTGACAAGGAGAAATGTAATGTTTCTCTCAGAGAATATAAATCATTCCTTTTGCCCACCTTAATGGTGGGCTTTTTTATGCAAAACCTGAACGTCCTGTGGTATTCCTCTGGCATAATGATTTTCGCGATTAACCAACAACCAGACCAGCAAATACGCCACCACCAGCACAGCAACATCCATCAGGTTTGCCACATCCCATGCGTGCGGCTCAAAGCCGCCATGGCATATTAATCCGCTTGCCATTTTCGAACAGCTGATAGGTTTAGTCCGGTGTTTCCCTGCTTGCACTTAAAAATGAGCGGATGGGAAACTCTCGAAATGGTTCGTCGATATGCTCACCTCGCACCTAATCACCTTACCGAACACGCACGGTAAATAGATTCGATCCTGAACCCATCGGTCCCAAATCTGTCCCAATCAAAAAATAAGGAAGGTATTAATGATGTGTAACTTATTGATTTAAAATGGATAATATAAACAGATTGTAAAAAGCAAGACATTGATATGTATATAAAAAAACTATTACGCAATCATTAGATACCCCCAGATTTAGTTGTAAAGCAAGCACACTTTGCATTTCGAGACAATCCAGGTAAAGACTCCTACCTCCCATTTTGTGATTTTTATACTTATGATGATAAGTTGAACGTTGGGTAGTGCTTCCAATCAGTAGAACATGTGCTTTTCAATGAAGGAACCGATGACTTTTTCGTGGATTGCAACGGAACGCGAGAAGCAGATTGTTTTACTTACCAGCCGCTTGATGCGGGTGCGGAGGGTCAGGTTGTTACGTTCAATACGTTGCGTGAAGATTTTGCCGGTCAGGTATTTCTCCTTCGGCACTTCTCTGGCGTAGCTGCCCCAGTCATCGCGGCCACCATGCCGATACAGAACGGAGTCAACAGGGCTAACAATTCCCGACAGGCCTCATCATTCCGTGGCCCGAAAGTGTAAGCCAACACACCGCCAGTTTTAGTGTTCTACGCATACCAGAGCCAGTGTTGTTGCGCCTTGTTGCCAACGAAGCTCCACAGCTCATCAAGTTCACAGATAAGGGCAACATCAGCGTGAGCTGACTGACGCAGATGTTATCCGCTGGGGCGAAAGCTTTTTAATGTCCGTATGACGGTATTGATGCTGATTTTCAGTGTTCTGGCGATATCACGGCCCCTGTGCCATTATGCGCCATTTCAACGATCAGCTCCTTAAAGCCGGGTTTTCTGGCTTCATAAGAGTAAGTGAGCTGGAAAACACGTTTACATGAACGACAACGGAAACGCTCATGCTGGGAACAACTACGACCATGTCGATAAACTTTATCGGAATTACAGCGCGGACAATGAACAGTAACGGTAGCCATGGAAAACCTTAAATACCAGTAGATTACCAGAAACTTCTATCAATTGAAGACATTACCGTTTTTGATTACAGCAAATGTTTTATTAATTACCCCACCATCGACTAAATCCGTTAGAACGTCGAATGATGCCATTCGTAAATACATTAAAAAGACTGTTGTAATCAACGAAGATGGAAAACAGTGTGTTAAAACTAATCTGAACTTCAGAAAAACAGATGATGGTATGGTGATATATATATCCGCTCTGAACCGCCACGCAATTTAAAATAAAAATCAACAAATATCGTCGATATCCATATATACCATTTTTCTGTAGTTGTATTAGCGTCGCATATTTTATGACTTTAAGTCATAAGTCAAAACACCTGAGAAAAAGCAAACAACATTTTCATTACCACCAATGAAAACCACAGACAAAGAATGCGTGCAACTACAAAATATTGTAGTTTTAAGCAAAAATAAATGTGACATATATCACATTTATAATTACATAGCTAATTAATAATTAGCGCGCAATTCAACAATGCTTTCGTTTGAAATTGTCTATGGTTATTAATGTAACTTTGGAATATACGTTCCGGAATCATTTACTATGAATAAAATATACGCTCTAAAATATTGTTATATTACTAACACAGTAAAGGTTGTCTCTGAACTAGCCCGAAGGGTATGTAAAGGGAGTACCCGCAGAGGAAAAAGACTTTCAGTACTTACCTCTCTGGCACTATCTGCATTACTCCCAACCGTTGCTGGTGCATCAACGGTTGGTGGCAACAATCCTTACCAGACATACCGCGACTTTGCAGAAAACAAAGGGCAGTTTCAGGCTGGCGCAACAAACATTCCTATTTTTAATAATAAAGGGGAATTAGTAGGACATCTTGATAAAGCGCCCATGGTTGATTTTAGCAGTGTGAATGTAAGCTCAAATCCCGGCGTTGCAACATTAATTAACCCGCAATATATAGCCAGTGTAAAACATAATAAAGGATATCAGAGCGTCAGCTTCGGTGATGGTCAGAACAGTTACCATATTGTGGATCGTAATGAACACAGTTCATCTGATCTCCACACACCAAGACTTGATAAGCTCGTAACTGAGGTTGCTCCGGCTACCGTAACCAGCTCATCAACAGCTGATATATTGAACCCTTCAAAATACTCGGCATTCTACAGGGCTGGTTCGGGAAGTCAGTATATTCAGGATAGTCAGGGTAAGCGACATTGGGTAACAGGTGGGTATGGTTATCTGACAGGAGGAATACTCCCGACATCATTCTTTTATCACGGCTCAGACGGCATTCAGCTGTATATGGGGGGCAACATACATGATCATAGCATCCTGCCCTCTTTTGGAGAGGCCGGCGACAGTGGTTCTCCATTATTTGGCTGGAATACGGCCAAAGGGCAGTGGGAACTGGTCGGTGTTTACTCGGGAGTAGGAGGGGGGACCAATTTGATATATTCTCTTATTCCTCAGAGTTTTCTCTCACAGATCTATTCAGAGGATAATGACGCTCCCGTCTTTTTTAATGCCTCATCCGGCGCCCCCCTGCAATGGAAATTTGACAGCAGCACCGGCACTGGCTCTCTGAAACAGGGTTCCGATGAATATGCCATGCACGGGCAAAAAGGTTCTGACCTGAACGCAGGTAAAAATCTGACATTCCTGGGACATAATGGTCAGATTGACCTGGAAAACTCTGTCACGCAGGGTGCCGGTTCACTGACATTTACTGATGACTACACTGTCACCACTTCAAACGGAAGTACCTGGACCGGGGCCGGTATTATTGTGGACAAGGATGCCTCCGTAAACTGGCAGGTTAATGGTGTGAAAGGTGACAACCTGCATAAAATCGGCGAAGGAACCCTGGTTGTACAGGGAACCGGTGTTAATGAGGGCGGCCTGAAAGTCGGGGATGGGACCGTTGTCCTCAATCAGCAGGCTGACAGTTCAGGACACGTTCAGGCATTCAGTAGCGTGAATATTGCCAGCGGCCGCCCGACAGTCGTGCTGGCAGACAACCAGCAGGTTAATCCGGACAATATATCCTGGGGCTACCGGGGGGGGGTTCTGGATGTTAACGGGAATGACCTGACATTTCATAAGCTGAATGCCGCCGATTATGGCGCAACTCTCGGTAACAGCAGTGATAAAACGGCTAATATCACTCTGGATTATCAGACGCGTCCGGCAGACGTAAAAGTTAATGAATGGTCATCATCAAACAGGGGAACAGTAGGTTCATTATATATTTATAATAATCCCTATACTCATACCGTCGATTATTTTATCCTGAAAACAAGTAGTTATGGCTGGTTCCCTACCGGTCAGGTCAGTAACGAGCACTGGGAATATGTCGGACATGACCAGAACAGTGCACAGGCACTGCTTGCAAACAGAATTAATAATAAAGGGTATCTGTATCATGGCAAGTTGCTGGGAAATATTAATTTCTCAAATAAAGCAACCCCGGGTACAACCGGCGCATTGGTTATGGACGGCTCAGCGAATATGTCCGGTACATTTACTCAGGAAAACGGTCGTCTGACCATTCAGGGCCACCCGGTTATCCATGCTTCAACGTCTCAGAGTATTGCAAATACAGTCTCGTCTCTGGGCGACAATTCCGTTCTGACACAGCCCACCTCATTTACACAGGATGACTGGGAGAACAGGACGTTCAGCTTTGGTTCGCTCGTGTTAAAAGATACAGACTTTGGTCTGGGCCGCAATGCCACACTGAACACAACCATCCAGGCAGATAACTCCAGCGTCACGCTGGGCGACAGTCGGGTATTTATCGACAAAAAAGATGGCCAGGGAACAGCATTTACCCTTGAAGAAGGCACATCTGTTGCAACTAAAGATGCAGATAAAAGCGTCTTCAACGGCACCGTCAACCTGGATAATCAGTCAGTGCTGAATATCAATGAGATATTCAATGGCGGAATACAGGCGAACAACAGTACCGTGAATATCTCCTCAGACAGTGCCGTTCTGGAGAACTCAACGCTGACCAGTACCGCCCTGAATCTGAACAAGGGAGCAAATGTTCTGGCCAGTCAGAGTTTTGTTTCTGACGGTCCGGTGAATATTTCTGATGCCACCCTGAGTCTGAACAGCCGTCCTGATGAGGTATCTCACACACTTTTACCTGTATACGATTATGCCGGTTCATGGAACCTGAAGGGAGACGATGCCCGCCTGAACGTGGGGCCGTACAGTATGTTGTCAGGTAATATCAATGTTCAGGATAAAGGGACTGTCACCCTCGGAGGGGAAGGGGAACTGAGTCCTGACCTGACTCTTCAGAATCAGATGTTGTACAGCCTGTTTAACGGGTACCGCAATACCTGGAGCGGGAGCCTGAATGCACCGGATGCCACCGTCAGCATGACAGACACCCAGTGGTCGATGAACGGAAACTCCACGGCAGGAAATATGAAACTTAACCGGACAATAGTCGGTTTTAACGGGGGAACATCATCGTTCACGACACTGACAACAGATAATCTGGACGCGGTTCAGTCAGCATTTGTCATGCGTACAGACCTTAACAAGGCAGACAAACTGGTGATAAACAAGTCGGCAACAGGTCATGACAACAGCATCTGGGTTAACTTCCTGAAAAAACCCTCTGACAAGGACACGCTTGATATTCCACTGGTCAGCGCACCTGAAGCGACAGCTGATAATCTGTTCAGGGCATCAACACGGGTTGTGGGATTCAGTGATGTCACCCCCACCCTTAGTGTCAGAAAAGAGGACGGGAAAAAAGAGTGGGTCCTCGATGGTTACCAGGTTGCACGTAACGACGGCCAGGGTAAGGCTGCCGCCACATTCATGCACATCAGCTATAACAACTTCATCACTGAAGTTAACAACCTGAACAAACGCATGGGCGATTTGAGGGATATTAACGGCGAAGCCGGTACGTGGGTGCGTCTGCTGAACGGTTCCGGCTCTGCTGATGGCGGTTTCACTGACCACTATACCCTGCTGCAGATGGGGGCTGACCGTAAGCACGAACTGGGAAGTATGGACCTGTTTACCGGCGTGATGGCCACCTACACTGACACAGATGCGTCAGCAGGCCTGTACAGCGGTAAAACAAAATCATGGGGTGGTGGTTTCTATGCCAGTGGTCTGTTCCGGTCCGGCGCTTACTTTGATTTGATTGCCAAATATATTCACAATGAAAACAAATATGACCTGAACTTTGCCGGAGCTGGTAAACAGAACTTCCGCAGCCATTCACTGTATGCAGGTGCAGAAGTCGGATACCGTTATCATCTGACAGATACGACGTTTGTTGAACCTCAGGCGGAACTGGTCTGGGGAAGACTGCAGGGCCAAACATTTAACTGGAACGACAGTGGAATGGATGTCTCAATGCGTCGTAACAGCGTTAATCCTCTGGTAGGCAGAACCGGCGTTGTTTCCGGTAAAACCTTCAGTGGTAAGGACTGGAGTCTGACAGCCCGTGCCGGCCTGCATTATGAGTTCGATCTGACGGACAGTGCTGACGTTCACCTGAAGGATGCAGCGGGAGAACATCAGATTAATGGCAGAAAAGACGGTCGTATGCTTTACGGTGTGGGGTTAAATGCCCGGTTTGGCGACAATACGCGTCTGGGGCTGGAAGTTGAACGCTCTGCATTCGGTAAATACAACACAGATGATGCGATAAACGCTAATATTCGTTATTCATTCTGATGCTGTGCAGCAAAGGGACTATTGCTTTGTCCCTTTGCTGCGATTATCTGATTACGGTACAGGCTGGAACTTAGATTTTCCGGCGTTCACGATACTTCATGTAACACTCAGGTTGAGTAATCTTCATGAGTTTTCTTTTGCCGTGTGGTGGAATTATGAATAATATAGATTTATTAAAAACTATAACAAACTACAAAAAAATCAAAAATCCGGCATACCCGGCTCAGGAGAGTCTGTTAATACACTTATATATTAGAGTAAATGACAAAATCCAGAGTATTATAGAAAATGAATTGAGCGAGTATAGAATAAACACCTCAACATTTATGGTGTTAGTTTCATTATATATGTCTGATGATTATTGTCAGTCCCCTTCTGATATTTACAAGGAGTTACAATTCTCCAAAACAAACATCACACACATCATAGACAAATTAGAAAAAAAGAATATTGCCAAAAGAATTAATAATAAAAACGATCGTCGAAGCAAAAGTATTTGCTTAACCCCTGACGGAGTTACACTTGCTCAAAAACTAATAAACACTCAAAATGTAATGCTAAAGAAAATCTGGAGCGGGCTATCAGATGATGAAATGAAAACATTTGAACTCGCCAACAAAAAATTATTATCAAACCTTAATGTTAATTGATGTTAAAACATACTAACAGTCATCTTCTTACAATGTATTCTTCTGGAGAGAATAACTACCAGAATATATAAAGACATTAATCACACTCTCATTTAATTACAATGAGCATAAGAGCCACCAATGTTTATGCTGGTTAGGCTTTATATAGGAAACAATAAAAAAACGTCATTAAACAAAGCGTTTTTAATGGCGTTGTTATTTAAAAGAAAGATATCAAATATAGATTAACCCCCATCGAATAAAGATGTTGTCTAATCATACCTGAAGGTATTTATCACTAGAATTTTATTTGTATAAATGGACATATACCATTGGAAGATTTAGAAAAGCATGTCCAGGAGTTTAAGGACAAATCTCATACTGATTATCGGAAGCTTTTATCATTATATGATTACCAAGCATACAATGTATAATTATATACACTATTATTGTGATTATAATTTGTTACTGTGCCACTCAAGGGCAATATCTTTGAAGGTGTTGTTTAACTGCGTTTCCCGGGCAATCTTTTCCTCTCGCTTCACTTCCATCAGATCGATTCCCCCAGAGATACCTCTTTTAGCTTCTTCAAGTTTTGCAGGAGCATCAGCTAAGGTGACCTCAGGATACACACCTAGTGCTAACAGCTTCTCTTTACCAGCTACACGATACTTGAGACGCCAATATTCTCCTCCACCAGGTTTTACCAGGAGGTACAGACCACCACCATCAGCCAACTTGTAAGCCTTCTCTTTTGGCTTGGCAGTGTCTATTTGACGGGCATTGAGTTTCACTTGGGGGTATCTCCACTAAACTGAACAGCAAATCCCCTCAATTGCTTGTAGAGTTTGGGGTACTTAAATAGACGTCAAAAGACTAAAAGGGGCATTAATATACTGATTATAAGAGGTTTTTAAATACTTGAGTAGACTTGGGGAGACGTTAGAATGGTGCCGATAATAGGAGTCGAACCTACGACCTTCGCATTACGAATGCGCTGCTCTACCAACTGAGCTATATCGGCCCTGAAAGGACATGTTCACGAACGTGAATCACGGTGGACAAGGTTAAAACTAACCGGGCGATGCGTCAATGGCCTTGTGAATCAAATGGCTACTTTTGCATCACCCGGTTTTATTTACGCACGAATGGTGTAATCACCAATGCCGATCCACTTATAAGTGGTCAGTGCTTCCAGCCCCATTGGGCCGCGCGCGTGGAGTTTTTGTGTGCTTACCGCAACTTCCGCCCCCAGTCCAAACTGGCCGCCGTCGGTAAAACGCGTAGAGGCGTTAACGTAAACAGCGGAGGAATCCACTTCGTTAACAAAACGCTGGGCGTTGCGCATATCGCGGGTCAGGATCGCATCGGAGTGTTGCGTGCCGTGTTCACGAATATGGGCGATGGCATCGTCAAGATCGCTAACGATTTTGACGTTCAAATCTAATGACAGAAACTCATCGTCATACTCTTCGGCTTTAACCGCCACCACCTTCGCGGGGCCTGTCTGCAACTGCGCCAGTGCACCTGCATCAGCGTGTAACGTCACGCCACTTTCCGCCATTTGTTTGCTTAATGCGGGCAGGAAACTATCGGCGATGTTTTTATTCACCAGCAACGTTTCAACCGTATTACATGTGCTCGGTCGCTGAGTTTTCGCGTTGACGATCACTTTCAGGGCTTCAGCGATCTCTGCACTTTCATCAACGTAAATATGGCATACGCCTATACCACCTGTGATCACCGGGATCGTCGACTGTTCGCGGCACAGTTTATGCAGGCCAGCGCCACCGCGCGGGATCAGCATGTCGATGTATTTATCCATACGCAGCATTTCACTGACCAGCGCGCGGTCAGGATTATCAATCGCCTGCACGGCACCCGCCGGTAAGCTGCAGGATTTCAGGGCGTCCTGAATCACCGCTACCGTTGCAGCGTTAGTGCGACAGGTTTCTTTGCCGCCGCGCAGGATCACCGCGTTACCGGTTTTCAGGCACAGGGAAGCAACATCAACCGTCACGTTCGGGCGCGCTTCATAAATCACGCCAATCACCCCCAGCGGCACGCGACGGCGCTCCAGACGCAGGCCGCTGTCCAGTACGCCGCCATCGATTACCTGCCCCACCGGATCGGCGAGATTGCACACCTGGCGCACATCGTCGGCAATGCCTTTCAGCCGTGCGGGCGTCAGTGCCAGACGGTCAAGCATCGCTTCGCTAAGGCCATTGGCACGCGCGTCTGCAACATCCTGCGCGTTAGCGTTGAGGATACTTTCGCTTTGTGCTTCCAGTTCATCGGCGATTTTTTCCAGCACACGATTTTTTTCGCGGCTGGAGAGTTGCGCTAATTTATACGAGGCTTGCTTCGCGGCAATGCCCATTTGTTCCAGCATCGGCCAGCTCCTTAACGGGTAATCATGTCATCACGGTGAACGGCAACCGGGCCGTATTCATATCCCAGTATTGCATCAATTTCTTGCGAGTGGTGTCCGGCAATACGGCGTAATGCATCGCTGTTGTAACGACTGACGCCGTGGGCGATATCGCGACCTTCGAGGTTGCAAATACGGATGACTTCACCACGCGAGAAATTGCCAGTCACGCTTTTAATGCCTTTCGGCAACAGGGAGCTGCCGCGTTCCAGAATGGCGGCAGTTGCCCCTTCATCTACCGTGATTTCACCCGCAGGCGGCGCACCGAAAATCCAGCGTTTACGGTTTTCAAGCGGAGTCGCCTGGGCATGGAACAGCGTACCGACGGAAATGCCTTCCATCACATCACCAATAACGCCCGGCTTGCTGCCCGCGGCAATAATGGTGTCGATACCCGCACGGCAAGCCACGTCAGCGGCCTGCAATTTGGTGCTCATACCGCCAGTTCCGAGGCCTGAAACGCTATCACCGGCAATCGCGCGCAGTGCGTCATCAATGCCGTACACATCTTTAATCAGTTCTGCCTGCGGATTGCTGCGCGGGTCAGCGGTATACAAACCTTTTTGATCGGTCAGCAGCAACAGTTTATCGGCACCCGCCAGAATCGCCGCCAGCGCAGAAAGGTTATCGTTATCACCGACCTTAATCTCTGCAGTAGCGACAGCATCGTTCTCATTAATTACCGGAACGATATTGTTATCGAGCAACGCACGCAGGGTATCGCGGGCGTTCAGGAAGCGTTCACGATCTTCCATATCAGCACGGGTCAGCAACATCTGCCCGACATGAATGCCGTAAATTGAAAACAGCTGTTCCCACAGTTGAATCAGTCGACTCTGCCCTACCGCCGCCAGCAGCTGTTTTGAAGCGATAGTCGCTGGCAATTCCGGGTACCCCAGGTGCTCACGTCCGGCGGCAATCGCACCCGACGTCACAATAACAATCCGATGCCCGGCGGCATGTAACTGCGCGCACTGGCGAACAAGTTCAACGATATGGGCACGGTTCAGGCGGCGCGATCCGCCTGTTAGCACACTGGTGCCGAGTTTTACCACCAGCGTCTGGCTGTCACTCATGATTCTCTGCCATTCAATTTTAGGAAAAAATGATATCAAACGAACGTTTTAGCAGGACTGTCGTCGGTTGCCAACCATCTGCGAGCAAAGCATGGCGTTTTGTTGCGCGGGATCAGCAAGCGTAGCGGCAGTTGTTTACGCTTTTATTACAGATTTAATAAATTACCACATTTTAAGAATATTATTAATCTGTAATATATCTTTAACAATCTCAGGTTAAAAACTTTCCTGTTTTCAACGGGACTCTCCCGCTGAATATTCGCGCGTTAATTAAAATCAGGAATGAAAATGAAAAAGAGCACTCTGGCATTAGTGGTGATGGGCATTGTGGCATCTGTATCCGTACAGGCCGCAGAAATATATAACAAAGACGGTAATAAACTGGATGTCTATGGCAAAGTTAAAGCCATGCATTATATGAGTGATAATGACAGTAAAGATGGCGACCAGAGTTATATCCGTTTTGGTTTTAAAGGCGAAACACAAATTAACGATCAACTGACTGGTTATGGTCGTTGGGAAGCTGAGTTTGCCGGTAATAAAGCGGAGAGTGATACTGCACAGCAAAAAACGCGTCTCGCTTTTGCCGGGTTGAAATATAAAGATTTGGGTTCTTTCGATTATGGTCGTAACCTGGGCGCGTTGTATGACGTGGAAGCCTGGACCGATATGTTCCCGGAATTTGGTGGCGACTCCTCGGCGCAGACCGACAACTTTATGACCAAACGCGCCAGCGGTCTGGCGACGTATCGGAACACCGACTTCTTCGGCGTTATCGATGGCCTGAACTTAACCCTGCAATATCAAGGGAAAAACGAAAACCGCGACGTTAAAAAGCAAAACGGCGATGGCTTCGGCACGTCATTGACATATGACTTTGGTGGCAGCGATTTCGCCATCAGTGGAGCCTATACCAACTCTGATCGTACCAACGAGCAGAACCTGCAAAGCCGTGGCACAGGCAAGCGTGCAGAAGCATGGGCAACAGGTCTGAAATACGATGCCAATAATATTTATCTGGCAACTTTCTATTCTGAAACACGTAAAATGACGCCAATCTCTGGCGGCTTTGCCAATAAGACGCAGAACTTTGAAGCGGTCGCTCAATACCAGTTTGACTTTGGTCTGCGTCCATCGCTGGGTTATGTCTTATCGAAAGGGAAAGATATTGAGGGCATCGGTGATGAAGATCTGGTCAATTATGTCGATGTTGGTGCTACGTATTATTTCAACAAAAATATGTCAGCGTTTGTTGATTATAAAATCAACCAACTGGATAGCGATAACAAATTGAATATTAATAATGATGATATTGTCGCGGTTGGCATGACCTATCAGTTTTAATGGATATTGCCGGATGTGATGCATCCGGCACATTTCATTCACGCCGTTAACTTCACCGGTTCATCACGAAAATCATCTGCCGGTTCCAGCTTCAGATTCAGCGTCGCCAGCAGCTCACGCAGCTTCTCGTGAAATTCACGCAGGGTGTGCTCCAATCGTTCAACCACTTCGGCATCTTTTATCCGAACACTCGTCCAGTCGCCTGCTTTATCGAACAGACCAAACTGGTAACTGTAGGTAAAACGGGATTCCTGCGCTTCCAGTTCCATCCACCAGCCCCAGAACTCACGCACTTCCGGTGCCGGTTTCACGTTGACGCATACAGCCAGACAATCGAAAAAGAATCGATTATCTTCGCACTTACCTTCACGAATATACGGGCCTAGTGCGGTAAATTTTTTGATCAATCTGCTCTTCGGGTGTCCACTCGGTAACGTCATTGCAATCTCCTGTTGTGATGCAACTGTTTTACCAAATTGGTAAAATTTAGCAAATTTTTAACACAACCGTTTTTCGATCCAGTCTGTGATTTCCTGAAGGCCTTTGTCAAAATTCCGATACACCGGGTTAAATGGGATCTCTAATAATTTACCGTCAGCAGATGACGACGTGATTAAGCGTGAGTCCTCTTCCGGGCTGAACGGATCGTTCTTCCAGTAGCCTGATAACATTGGCGTTGGGCAGCGACGTCCCAGCAATCCTTGCACTTTTAATGAATAGCGATTCAACTCCACTCGCAACGCTTCATCGGAAGCATCATGCATCCCTAAACGACTGGCCAGAACGTCAAGATACATTTCCGGCACCTGTTGCTGGCACTTAAAATCACTCAACAGGGTATGAACTACCGGACCAAGACAGGCAACCACTTTCAGACGCGGCGATTCAAGGTATGCCAGACGCACGGCAACGTTAGCGCCGAAACGGAAACCAAAGGCCGCGACGCGAGTGTGATCCACCCACGGTACGTTAGGCAGCGCCTTTAAAACGTGCTGATGCAACAGGCTGGAGTCCTGGGTGAGCTTCCATTTTGAAGAAAAGCCCACCGACGGCATATCAATAGTCAGCATAGCAATGCCGCGCGGCGCAAAATAACGTTCATACAGGCTGTAATAGTCCGTCTGCATCGCATCCAGACCACCACACATTAATACTGTCGGGAACGGGCCATCGCCTTTCGGCATATGCAAAAAGCCGGTGATGGGCGCACCGCCGGGTACGGTAAACTCCATCTGCCGCATCGTGCCCGGCAGACGCTGAGCGGCCTCTTCATAGGCGCGGTTTGACAAAGCCTGCGCTTGCTCGGCCAGGTCATCTCCTTTCAGATGAGGATAGGCAGCAATGTTGTACAACGTAGCCGCATGCAGCCAGTGTCGACCGCTGAGTTGCGGATCTTCTTCCGCACAGGCTTTTTGTTGCCACACCATCGCCTGGGTAGCCCACTCATAAATCCAGTTGCCGCCGCGGTAGCCAATCACCGTATCGTATAAATCATCGTCGGTACGTTCGGCATCGCTCATCACAATACGCGCCTGGACGTCGAGGATTTCACGGGGGTCAATGCCGCGCCAGATCCACATCAGACGGTTAATCATGCGATACCAGTGAGGGATGGTTTTACCATCAAGGGCCGACTGCACAGGCGGTTGTGCGCCGTGACTAAAGCGGCGGACTAGCGTCGAGGTTTCAGGATGTTTAAAGCGGGGTTTGAACAGGGTTTCGCTCAGGTTTGCCTGTGTCATGGATGCAGCCTCCAGAATACTTACTGGAAACTATTGTAACCCGCCTGAAGTTAAAAAGAACAACGCCCGGCAGTGCCAGGCGTTGAAAAGATTAGCGACCGGAGATTGGCGGGACGAATACGACGCCCATATCCCACGGCTGTTCGATCCAGGTATTTTGCGGGATATCAACAACATAATCATCAACCAGCGGACGACCAGCCGGTTTTGCGAAGATGGTGACAAAGTGCGCTTTTGGATACATTTCACGAATCGCAACCGCAGTACCACCGGTATCTACCAGGTCATCAATAACGATGAAGCCTTCGCCATCGCCTTCTGCGCGTTTCAGCACTTTAAGCTCGCGCTGGTTGTCGTGATCGTAGCTGGAAATACAAACGGTATCGACATGACGAATACCCAGTTCACGCGCCAGTAACGCACCCGGTACCAGACCGCCACGGCTTACGGCAATAATGCCTTTCCATTGTTCAGAAGGCATCAGTCGGCTTGCGAGTTTACGTGCATGGATCTGCAACATGTCCCAGGTGACGATGTATTTTTCGCTCATGTGAAGTGTCCCAGCCTGTTTATCTACGGCTTAAAAAGTGTTCGAGGGGAAAATAGGTTGCGCGAGATTATAGAGATCTGGCGCACTAAAAACCAGTATTTCACATGAGTCCGCGTCTTTTTACGCACTGCCTCTCCCTGACGCGGGATAAAGTGGTATTCTCAAACATATCTCGCAAGCCTGTCTTGTGTTGACAACATTTTCTGCTAACCCTGTGACCTGCAATACTGTTTTGCGGGTGATCGACAAGGAGACTTAACGTGTCTGAACTGTCTCAATTATCTCCACAGCCGCTGTGGGATATTTTTGCCAAAATCTGTTCTATTCCTCACCCGTCCTATCATGAAGAGCAACTCGCTGAATACATTGTTGGTTGGGCAAAAGAGAAAGGTTTCCATGTCGAACGCGATCAGGTAGGTAATATCCTGATTCGTAAACCTGCTACCGCAGGTATGGAAAATCGTAAACCGGTCGTCTTGCAGGCCCACCTCGATATGGTGCCGCAAAAAAACAACGACACCGTGCATGACTTCACTAAAGATCCTATCCAGCCTTATATTGATGGCGAATGGGTTAAAGCACGCGGCACCACGCTGGGTGCGGATAACGGCATTGGTATGGCCTCTGCACTGGCGGTTCTGGCTGACGAAAACGTGGTTCACGGCCCGCTGGAAGTGCTGCTGACCATGACCGAAGAAGCCGGTATGGACGGTGCTTTTGGCTTACAGAGCAACTGGTTGCAGGCTGATATTCTGATTAACACCGACTCCGAAGAAGAAGGTGAAATCTACATGGGTTGTGCGGGAGGTATCGACTTCACCTCCAACCTGCATTTAGATCGTGAAGCGGTTCCAGCTGGTTTTGAAACCTTCAAGTTAACCTTAAAAGGTCTGAAAGGCGGTCACTCCGGCGGTGAAATCCACGTTGGCCTGGGTAATGCCAACAAACTGCTGGTGCGCTTCCTGGCGGGTCATGCAGAAGAACTGGACCTGCGCCTTATTGATTTCAACGGCGGCACACTGCGTAACGCCATCCCGCGTGAAGCCTTTGCGACCATTGCTGTCGCAGCTGATAAAGTCGACGCCCTGAAATCTCTGGTGGATACCTATCAGGAGATCCTGAAAAACGAACTGGCAGAAAAAGAGAAGAATCTGGCATTGCTGCTGGACTCCGTAGCGAACGACAAAGCTGCATTAACGGCGACATCTCGCGATACCTTTATTCGTCTGCTGAACGCAACCCCGAACGGTGTGATCCGCAACTCCGACGTGGCAAAAGGTGTGGTCGAAACCTCCCTGAACGTCGGTGTGGTGACCATGACCGACAATAACGTAGAAATTCACTGCCTGATCCGTTCTCTGATCGACAGCGGTAAAGACTACGTAGTGAGCATGCTGGATTCACTGGGTAAACTGGCAGGTGCGAAAACAGAAGCAAAAGGCGCATATCCTGGCTGGCAGCCGGACGCTAACTCTCCGGTAATGCATCTGGTACGTGAAACCTATCAGCGTCTGTTCAACAAGACGCCGAACATCCAGATTATCCACGCGGGCCTGGAATGTGGTCTGTTCAAAAAACCGTATCCGGAAATGGACATGGTGTCTATCGGGCCAACCATCACCGGTCCACACTCTCCGGATGAGCAAGTTCATATCGAAAGCGTTGGCCATTACTGGACACTGCTGACTGAACTGCTGAAAGAAATTCCGGCGAAGTAATTATTTGATTTGCTGCCGGATGGCGTTTAATCGCCTTCCGGCAGTTTCATCCTTCATTACCCTTCGATAAAGGCCATCCCTGTAAACGTTCGTCGCGGGTTGCCACGTTCAATCTGGTGATGGAACATTCGCCGCTGCGATTTCAGCGCCGCGCTATTTTCCTGTTGCTGTTGTTCCAGCTTCCAGGCAATCAGTAATCGCGCCAGCCGTTTGTTAGCATGCTGACTGCGCTCTGACTGAACCTTCACGCTAATACCGGATGCCAGATGCGTGGCGCGTACCGCCGAGTCGGTTTTATTGACATGTTGACCGCCCGGCCCCGACGAACGCAGCGTCTCATAACGGATTGCATCCGATTGTTCCTGCTCATCAGCGGTAAAACGCCCAATGCCCAGAAACCAGTTTTTGCGCCCATGATGAGGCCGATACGGACTCGGACAAATGAACCGCCCCGGGTTTCCTGGAGAGTGTTTTATCTGTGAACTCAGGCTGCCAGATCATCGTTTCCGATGGAAGCATAATAAGCTTTTTCTGCTTCTGCCGGAGGAGTATG
>NZ_JBJQLL010000016.1:0-111619 GCF_046486405.1 Escherichia sp. WS338
TGGTCCCACCTGACCCCATGCCGAACTCAGAAGTGAAACGCCGTAGCGCCGATGGTAGTGTGGGGTCTCCCCATGCGAGAGTAGGGAACTGCCAGGCATCAAATTAAGCAGTAAGCCGGTCATAAAACCGGTGGTTGTAAAATAATTCGGTGGAGCGGTAGTTCAGTCGGTTAGAATACCTGCCTGTCACGCAGGGGGTCGCGGGTTCGAGTCCCGTCCGTTCCGCCACCCTAATTAGGGGCGTAGTTCAATTGGTAGAGCACCGGTCTCCAAAACCGGGTGTTGGGAGTTCGAGTCTCTCCGCCCCTGCCAGAAATCATCCTTAGCGAAAGCTAAGGATTTTTTTTATCTGAAATAACCTCTCCGAAGTAAATCCTTCTACCGGCATCCTTGCCAGCCATTCAGATTAATACACTTCATCCAGCACGTTAATTTTCAATAGATCGCGAATCAACGCATTTTTATCGCTATTTTGCAGCCATATGGCATAAAGCGGCCGTGAAAGTGTTGTGCTATCGACAACGGTGTGCAGGCCGCCTTTTTTACGCGCCCAGCTGACGGGTAGCCAGGTGCAACCATTAAGCATCGCAATCTGTTGCTGTGCCAGTTCAGCAGAACTGGTTGTCAGAATGGGAACTTCGTCAGCACCGATCAAACCTGCCTCATGCTGTTGAAAATCTGGCCCCCACTCCAGTCGCAGATAGTTAAGATCTCCCTTTAGTTTAGAAGGGGCACTGGTATAAAGCGCTAAAGTGAAATACCCCAGCAACTGACTACTAAATTCGTCCATTTTGGGCGCTTCAGTGGTAATAAGAAGATCAAGCTGGCGTTCATGCAGCTGTTTTACCAGAGACTGTCGTTGGGCAATTCGCGCTTCGAACTGTAAGCCTGTATGGGCATCTTGATTTTGATACAAGCGTCCAAGCCACTGATTAAGCATACATTCCCACAACGAGGCGCTGGCACCGATAGAAAACTCGTTATGTCGTGAGGTATGCGCCACCTCCTTACGGGCGGCCTGCCAGGTGCTCATGAGCGTTTCTGCATAAGGCAGTAGTTTTTCACCAGCAGCGGTTAAACGGATATTGTTTCTGTGGCGGGTGAAAAGGTTCACACCCAGTTGATTTTCCAGTTGTCTGATTCGAAAGCTCACGGCTGATTGGGTCAGATAGAGCGATTCAGCTGCTCGACCAAAGTGACGCGTTCGGCTAACTTCCAGGAAAGTTTTTAACAATTCCGTATCCACAGTGCTCTCCGCAAAATTATTTGTCGTTATGATTTAAATGTTTTGTTTTACACTCTGTCAAGCGTAACTAATACTCCGCGCCATAACTAGCTCGGTCAAAGAATTAGGAGCGTGCAGGATGGCGGAAAGCTTTACGACGACTAATCGATATTTCGACAATAAACATTATCCACGTGGATTCTCTCGTCATGGTGACTTCACCATCAAAGAGGCACAACTGCTTGAGCGTCATGGTTATGCCTTCAATGAGTTGGATCTTGGCAAACGCGAGCCGGTTACCGAGGAAGAGAAACTCTTCGTAGCAGTATGCCGTGGCGAACGTGAGCCAGTGACAGAAGCAGAACGCGTGTGGTCCAAGTATATGACGCGTATCAAGCGTCCAAAACGTTTTCACACCCTTTCCGGCGGTAAACCGCAGGTTGAAGGTGCTGAAGACTACACCGATTCTGACGATTAATAAAAAGGGCGAAATGCCCTTTTTTTATGTCAGTAGTTTTTGCAGATGGATGAGCAAACGGTCAATGGCACGATAGCTAACTGCCTCCTGCAAATGCTGACGTGTGATAATGTCGGACTGATCAATATCAGCAATGGTTCGTGCAACTTTCAGTAACCGCTGCCAGGCACGAATCGATAACCCCAGATGGATCAGCGTTTCTTCCAGCCACTGCGCATCTTCGCTCTCAAGCTTGCAGAATTGGCGTATTTCCGGACTATCCAGCCAGGCATTCAGTTTATTCTGCCGCTTAAATTGGCGCTCTCTGGCGGCCATTACGCGTTGTTTAACGGTGGCGCTGCTTTCTCCCGGCACTACCGTTTTACTCAAAATGCCGGGTGGCGGTAATGGGATCTCCAGTGAGAGATCGAAGCGGTCGAGAAAGGGACCAGAGAGCCGGTTGAGATAACGCAGCGTTTGCTCTGGTGTGCAGCGGTTATGGTTTCCCTGATAATGTCCGGTAGGGCTGGGATTCATCGCCGCAACAAGTTGGAAACGGGCTGGATAGGTTATTTTTGCTCGTGTGCGTGAAAGATGGATCTGCCCGGATTCAATCGGCTCTCGCAAGGCATCCAGTGTACGCCGTTCAAATTCAGGTAGCTCATCAAGAAAAAGCACGCCGTTATGCGCCAGCGAAATTTCACCTGGCCCTGGAATTGCACCACCGCCCACCATCGCAGTTAACGACGCACTGTGATGAGGTGAGCGGAACGGGCGCTGCCGCCATTGTTTTTGTACTGATTCAGCATTTACCAGACTTAATATCGCTGCGCTCTCCAGTGCCTCTTCATTGCTTAAATCTGGCAAAAGGCCATTAATACGGCTGGCGAGCATTGTTTTACCTGTTCCCGGCGGTCCAATCAGTAAAAGGTTGTGCCCGCCAGCGGCGGTAATTTCCAGTCCTCGCTTTCCTTGCTCCTGACCGACAACATCACTGAGATCATGTTGTTGCGCCCGGGATACTGCATTAGTTGGTTTCGGGCGTTCGAGAGCGTGCTTACCCTCCAGAAACGCGCAGACAGCCTGCAGATGATCGGCTATCAGGCATCCTTCACCGTTAATTAGCCCCACTTCATCTTCGTTATCTTTCGCGACGATAATTTTTCTGCCCGACTTAATAGCTTCAGTTGCACTGGAGATTGCGCCGGGAACGCCACGCAGAGCGCCTGTAAGCGCCAGTTCTCCGACTAATTCATATTCATCTAACTTATTGGCTGTAAGCTGTTCTGAGGCCGCCAGTAACGCAATAGCGATAGGCAAATCATATCGTCCCCCTTCTTTTGGCAGATCGGCTGGAGCAAGGTTGATGGTGATTTTTTTCGCCGGATATTCATATCCGCTATTGATAATGGCGCTGCGCACGCGATCGCGAGCTTCTTTTACCGTTGTTTCTGGTAAGCCCACCATCGTTAAGCCTGGTAGACCTTTACTGATATGTACCTCAACAGTGATTGGGGGCGCATTTACTCCCAGGGCTGCGCGGGTATGAACAATTGACAGTGACATAAGCCCTCCTTGAGTCACCATTATGTGCATAAGATATCGCTGCTGTAGCCCGCTAATTCGTGAATTTTAGTGGCTGATTCCTGTTTATTTGTGCAAGTGAAGTTGAGTTGTTCTGGCGGTGGAATGATGCTCGCAAAAATGCAGCGGGCAAAGGATGAACTACGAGGAAGGGAACAACATTCATACTGAAATTGAATTTTTTTCACTCACTATTTTCTTTTTAAAAAACAACAATTTCTCTTGAAATTATTAAAGACATCATAAAAATCGGCCAAAAAATATCTTGTGCTATTCGCAAAATCTATGGTAACTCTTTAGGCATTCCTTCGAACAAGATGCAAGAAAAGACAAAATGACAGCCCTTCTACGAGTGATTAGCCTGGTCGTGATTAGCGTGGTGGTGATTATTATCCCACCGTGCGGGGCTGCACTTGGACGAGGAAAGGCTTAGAGATCAAGCCTTAACGAACTAAGACCCCCGCACCGAAAGGTCCGGGGGTTTTTTTTGACCTTAAAAACATAACCGAGGAGCAGACAATGAATAACAGCACAAAATTCTGTTTCTCAAGATTCAGGACGGGGAACTAACTATGAATGGCGCACAGTGGGTGGTACATGCGTTGCGGGCACAGGGTGTGAATACCGTTTTCGGTTATCCGGGTGGCGCAATTATGCCGGTTTACGATGCATTGTATGACGGCGGCATGGAGCACTTGCTGTGCCGACATGAACAGGGTGCGGCAATGGCGGCTATCGGTTATGCCCGTGCTACTGGCAAAACTGGCGTATGTATCGCCACGTCTGGTCCGGGCGCAACCAACCTGATAACCGGGCTTGCGGACGCACTGTTAGATTCCATCCCCGTTGTTGCTATCACCGGTCAGGTATCCGCACCGTTTATCGGCACTGACGCATTTCAGGAGGTGGATATTCTGGGGTTGTCGTTAGCCTGCACCAAGCACAGTTTCCTGGTGCAATCACTGGAAGAGTTACCGCGTATCATGGCCGAAGCGTTTGACGTCGCCAGCTCTGGTCGTCCTGGTCCGGTTTTGGTCGATATTCCAAAAGATATCCAGTTAGCCAGCGGCGATCTGGAACCGTGGTTCACCACCGTTGAAAACGAAGTGACTTTCCCACATGCCGAAGTCGAGCAAGCGCGTCAGATGCTGGCAAAAGCGCAAAAACCGATGCTGTACGTTGGCGGTGGCGTGGGCATGGCGCAGGCAGTTTCGGCTTTGCGTGAATTTCTCGCTACCACAAAAATGCCTGCCACCTGCACGCTGAAAGGGCTGGGCGCAGTTGAAGCAGATTATCCGTACTATCTGGGCATGCTGGGAATGCACGGCACCAAAGCGGCGAACTTCGCAGTGCAGGAGTGCGATCTACTGATCGCCGTGGGCGCACGTTTTGATGACCGGGTGACCGGCAAACTGAACACCTTCGCACCACACGCCAGCGTTATCCATATGGATATCGATCCGGCAGAAATGAACAAGCTGCGTCAGGCACATGTGGCATTACAGGATGATTTAAATGCTCTGTTACCAGCATTACAGCAGCCGTTAAATATCGATGACTGGCAGCAACACTGCGCGCAACTGCGTGATGAACATGCCTGGCGTTACGACCATCCTGGTGACGCTATCTACGCGCCGTTGTTGTTAAAACAACTGTCGGATCGTAAATCTGCGGATTGCATCGTGACCACAGATGTGGGGCAGCACCAGATGTGGGCTGCCCAGCACATCGTCCACACTCGCCCGGAAAACTTCATCACCTCCAGCGGCTTAGGCACCATGGGTTTCGGTTTACCGGCGGCGGTTGGCGCACAAGTCGCGCGACCGAACGATACTGTCGTCTGTATCTCCGGTGACGGCTCTTTCATGATGAATGTGCAAGAGCTGGGCACCGTAAAACGCAAGCAGTTACCGTTGAAAATCGTCTTACTCGATAACCAACGGTTAGGGATGGTTCGACAATGGCAGCAACTGTTTTTCCAGGAACGATACAGCGAAACCACCCTTACCGATAACCCCGATTTCCTCATGTTAGCCAGCGCCTTCGGCATCCCTGGCCAACACATCACCCATAAAGACCAGGTTGAAGCGGCACTCGACACCATGCTGAACAGTGATGGGCCATACCTGCTTCATGTCTCAATCGACGAATTTGAGAACGTCTGGCCGCTGGTGCCGCCTGGTGCCAGTAATTCAGAAATGTTGGAGAAATTATCATGATGCAACATCAGGTCAATGTATCGGCTCGCTTCAATCCGGAAACCTTAGAACGTGTTTTACGCGTGGTGCGTCATCGTGGTTTCCACGTCTGTTCAATGAATATGGCCGCCGCCAGCGATGCACAAAATATAAATATCGAATTGACCGTTGCCAGCCCACGGTCGGTCGACTTACTGTTTAGTCAGTTAAATAAACTGGTGGACGTCGCACACGTTGCCATCTGCCAGAGCACAACCACATCACAACAAATCCGCGCCTGAGCGCAAAAGGAATATAAAAATGACCACGAAGAAAGCTGATTACATTTGGTTCAATGGGGAGATGGTTCGCTGGGAAGACGCGAAGGTGCATGTGATGTCGCACGCGCTGCACTATGGCACCTCGGTTTTTGAAGGCATCCGTTGCTACGACTCGCACAAAGGACCGGTTGTATTCCGCCATCGTGAGCATATGCAGCGTCTGCATGACTCCGCCAAAATCTATCGCTTCCCGGTTTCGCAGAGCATCGATGAGCTAATGGAAGCTTGTCGTGACGTGATCCGCAAAAACAATCTCACCAGCGCCTATATCCGTCCGCTGATCTTCGTCGGTGATGTTGGCATGGGCGTAAACCCGCCAGCGGGATACTCAACCGATGTGATTATTGCCGCTTTCCCGTGGGGGGCCTATCTGGGTGCAGAAGCGCTGGAGCAGGGGATCGATGCGATGGTTTCCTCCTGGAACCGCGCAGCACCAAACACCATCCCGACGGCGGCAAAAGCCGGTGGTAACTATCTATCTTCCCTGCTGGTGGGTAGCGAAGCGCGCCGCCACGGTTATCAGGAAGGTATCGCGCTGGATGTGAACGGTTATATCTCTGAAGGCGCAGGCGAAAACCTGTTTGAAGTGAAAGATGGTGTGCTGTTCACCCCACCGTTCACCTCCTCCGCGCTGCCGGGTATTACCCGTGATGCCATCATCAAACTGGCAAAAGAGCTGGGAATTGAAGTGCGTGAGCAGGTGCTGTCGCGCGAATCCCTGTACCTGGCGGATGAAGTGTTTATGTCCGGTACGGCGGCAGAAATCACGCCAGTGCGCAGCGTAGACGGTATTCAGGTTGGCGAAGGCCGTTGTGGCCCGGTTACCAAACGCATTCAGCAAGCCTTCTTCGGCCTCTTCACTGGCGAAACCGAAGATAAATGGGGCTGGTTAGATCAAGTTAATCAATAAATACAAAAAATGGGACGGCACGCACCGTCCCATTTACGAGACAGACACTGGGAGTAAATAAAGTATGCCTAAGTACCGTTCCGCCACCACCACTCATGGTCGTAATATGGCGGGTGCTCGTGCGCTGTGGCGCGCCACCGGAATGACCGACGCCGATTTCGGTAAGCCGATTATCGCGGTTGTGAACTCGTTCACCCAATTTGTACCGGGTCACGTCCATCTGCGCGATCTTGGTAAACTGGTCGCCGAACAAATTGAAGCGGCTGGCGGCGTTGCCAAAGAGTTCAACACCATTGCGGTGGATGATGGGATTGCCATGGGCCACGGGGGGATGCTTTATTCACTGCCATCTCGCGAACTGATCGCTGATTCCGTTGAGTATATGGTCAACGCCCACTGCGCCGACGCCATGGTCTGCATCTCTAACTGCGACAAAATCACCCCGGGGATGCTGATGGCTTCCCTGCGCCTGAATATTCCGGTGATCTTTGTTTCCGGCGGCCCGATGGAGGCCGGGAAAACCAAACTGTCCGATCAGATCATCAAGCTCGATCTGGTTGATGCGATGATCCAGGGCGCAGACCCGAAAGTTTCTGACTCCCAGAGCGATCAGGTTGAACGTTCCGCATGCCCAACCTGCGGTTCCTGCTCCGGGATGTTTACCGCTAACTCAATGAACTGCCTGACCGAAGCGCTGGGCCTGTCGCAGCCGGGCAACGGCTCGTTGCTGGCAACCCACGCCGACCGTAAGCAGCTGTTCCTCAATGCCGGTAAACGCATTGTTGAATTGACCAAACGTTATTACGAGCAAAACGACGATAGTGCACTGCCGCGTAATATCGCCAGTAAGGCGGCGTTTGAAAACGCCATGACGCTGGATATCGCGATGGGCGGCTCTACCAACACCGTACTTCACCTGCTGGCGGCGGCGCAGGAAGCGGAAATCGACTTCACCATGAGTGATATCGATAAGCTTTCCCGCAAGGTTCCGCAGCTGTGTAAAGTTGCGCCGAGCACCCAGAAATACCATATGGAAGATGTTCACCGTGCTGGTGGTGTTATCGGTATTCTCGGCGAACTGGATCGCGCGGGGTTACTGAACCGTGATGTGAAAAACGTACTTGGCCTGACGTTGCCGCAAACGCTGGAACAATACGACGTTATGCTGACCCAGGATGACGCGGTAAAAAATATGTTCCGCGCAGGCCCGGCAGGCATTCGTACTACACAGGCATTCTCGCAGGATTGCCGTTGGGATTCTCTCGATGACGATCGCGCAAACGGCTGTATCCGCTCGCTGGAACACGCCTACAGCAAAGACGGTGGTCTGGCGGTGCTGTACGGTAATTTCGCAGAAAACGGCTGCATCGTTAAAACCGCGGGCGTCGATGACAGCATCCTCAAATTCACCGGCCCGGCGAAAGTGTACGAAAGCCAGGATGACGCGGTAGAAGCGATTCTCGGCGGCAAAGTTGTCGCTGGCGATGTGGTGGTGATCCGTTACGAAGGCCCGAAAGGCGGCCCCGGCATGCAGGAAATGCTCTACCCAACCAGCTTCCTGAAATCAATGGGGCTCGGTAAAGCCTGCGCGCTGATCACCGACGGACGCTTCTCCGGCGGCACCTCTGGTCTTTCCATCGGCCACGTCTCGCCGGAAGCGGCAAGCGGCGGCAGCATTGGTCTGATTGAAGACGGCGACATGATTGCCATCGACATTCCGAACCGTGGCATTCAGTTACAGGTAAGCGATGCTGAACTGGCGGCGCGTCGTGAAGCGCAGGAAGCTCGTGGCGACAAAGCCTGGACGCCGAAAAACCGTGAACGCCAGGTTTCCTTTGCGCTGCGTGCCTACGGCAGCCTGGCAACCAGCGCCGACAAAGGCGCGGTGCGCGATAAATCGAAACTGGGGGGTTAATGATGGCAGACTCACAACCCCTGTCCGGTGCCCCTGAAGGTGCCGAATATTTAAGAGCGGTGCTGCGCGCGCCGGTCTACGAAGCGGCGCAGGTCACGCCGCTACAGAAAATGGAAAAACTGTCGTCGCGTCTTGATAACGTGATTCTGGTGAAGCGCGAAGATCGCCAGCCAGTACACAGCTTTAAGCTGCGCGGCGCATACGCCATGATGGCGGGCCTGACGGAAGAACAAAAAGCGCACGGCGTGATCACCGCTTCTGCGGGTAACCACGCGCAGGGCGTCGCGTTTTCTTCCGCACGGTTAGGCGTGAAGGCGCTGATCGTCATGCCAACCGCCACCGCCGATATCAAAGTTGATGCGGTACGAGGATTCGGCGGCGAAGTGCTGCTTCATGGCGCGAACTTTGATGAAGCGAAAGCCAAAGCGATCGAACTGTCACAGCAGCAGGGGTTCACCTGGGTGCCGCCGTTCGATCATCCGATGGTGATCGCCGGGCAAGGTACGCTGGCGCTGGAACTGCTCCAGCAGGACGCCCATCTCGACCGCGTATTTGTGCCAGTCGGCGGCGGTGGTCTGGCTGCGGGCGTGGCGGTGCTGATCAAACAGCTGATGCCGCAAATCAAAGTGATCGCCGTAGAAGCGGAAGACTCCGCCTGCCTGAAAGCAGCGCTGGATGCGGGTCATCCGGTTGATCTGCCGCGCGTGGGGCTGTTTGCTGAAGGCGTCGCGGTAAAACGCATCGGCGATGAAACCTTCCGTTTGTGCCAGGAGTATCTTGACGACATCATCACCGTCGATAGCGATGCCATCTGTGCGGCGATGAAAGACCTGTTCGAAGATGTACGCGCGGTGGCTGAACCCTCTGGCGCGCTGGCGCTGGCAGGGATGAAAAAATACATCGCCCAGCACAACATTCGCGGTGAACGGCTGGCGCATATTCTTTCCGGTGCTAACGTGAACTTCCACGGCCTGCGCTACGTCTCGGAACGCTGTGAACTGGGTGAACAGCGCGAAGCGTTACTGGCGGTGACCATCCCGGAAGAGAAGGGCAGCTTCCTCAAATTCTGCCAGTTGCTTGGCGGGCGCTCGGTCACCGAGTTCAACTACCGCTTTGCTGATGCCAAAAACGCCTGCATTTTTGTCGGCGTGCGCCTGAGCCGCGGTCTCGAAGAGCGCAAAGAAATTTTGCAGATGCTCAACGACGGCGGCTACAGCGTGGTTGATCTCTCCGACGACGAAATGGCGAAGCTGCATGTGCGCTATATGGTTGGCGGGCGTCCATCGCATCCGTTGCAGGAACGCCTCTACAGCTTCGAATTCCCGGAATCACCGGGCGCGCTGCTGCGCTTCCTCAACACGCTGGGTACGCACTGGAACATCTCGCTGTTCCATTATCGCAGCCACGGTACCGACTACGGGCGCGTACTGGCGGCGTTCGAGCTTGGCGATCATGAACCGGATTTTGAAATCCGGCTGAATGAACTGGGCTACGATTGCCACGACGAAACCAATAACCCGGCGTTCAGGTTCTTTTTGGCGGGTTAGGGAAAAATGCCTGATAGCGCTTCGCTTATCAGGCCTACCCGCGCGACAACGTCATTTGTGGTTCGGCAAAATCCTCCAGAACGCCTCAATCAGCGGCTCATGCAGCCGCTTTTTTTGCGCACACACGCCCAGCTCAAACGGCGTTTTCTCATCGCTTCGTTCGAGAATCATTACACGATTGCGTACAGGTTCCGGGCTGTTTTCCAGCACCACTTCCGGCAACAGCGCCACGCCACAGCCGAGCGCAACCATCGATACCATCGCTTCATGCCCGCCAACCGTGGCGTAAATCATCGGGTTGCTGATTTTGTTGCGTCGGAACCACAGTTCAATGCGGCGGCGTACCGGTCCCTGATCGGCCATGATAAACGGCACTGTAGACCAGTCGGGCTTTTCGACAGATACCTGATTACGCACCGGGCAGGGCAGCGCGGGGGCAATCAGCACCACCGCCAGATTCTCCAGCATCGAAAACGCCACTGCGCCCGGCAAGGTTTCCGGTTTACCCGCAATCGCCAGATCCGCTTCGCCAGTGACCACCTTTTCCATCGCATCGGCCGCATCACCGGTAGAGAGTTTGATCTCCACTGACGGATGTTCCGCGCGGAAGCGGTCGAGAATCGGTGGAAGATGGCTGTAGGCAGCGGTCACCGAGCAGAAGATATGTAATTCGCCAGAGAGCGACGGCCCTTGCTGATCGATGGTGTGGCGCAGTTGCTGATACTGCAACAGCGTTTGCTGGGCGAAAACACGCAGCTCTTCGCCCGCCTCTGTCAGCGTTACCGTGCGGTTATCGCGCACAAACAGCGGCTGGCCGAGATCTTCTTCCAGGCGCTGTATTTGTCGCGAAAGCGTAGACGGGCTAACGTGCATTGCCCGCGCGCTACGGCCAAAATGGCGGCTTTCCGCCAGATGCAGGAAGGTTTTCAGATCACGTAAATCCACAGGCGCAGCCCTCAATGTTGACGTTGCAAAAATTGCAATGTGACGTTGTGAATATATCAATTTCCGCAATAAATTTCCTGTCATATAGTGAATTCAATCTCGCAAACGCGAACCGAACAATAAGAAGCACAACATCACGAGGAATCACCATGGCTAACTACTTCAATACACTGAATCTGCGCCAGCAGCTGGCACAGCTGGGCAAATGTCGCTTTATGGGGCGCGATGAATTCGCCGATGGCGCGAGCTACCTTCAGGGTAAAAAAGTAGTCATCGTCGGCTGTGGCGCACAGGGTCTGAACCAGGGCCTGAACATGCGTGATTCTGGTCTGGATATTTCTTACGCTCTGCGTAAAGAAGCGATTGCCGAGAAGCGCGCATCCTGGCGTAAAGCGACCGAAAATGGTTTTAAAGTGGGTACTTACGAAGAATTGATCCCGCAGGCGGATCTGGTGGTTAACCTGACGCCGGACAAGCAGCACTCTGATGTAGTGCGCACCGTACAGCCACTGATGAAAGACGGCGCGGCGCTGGGTTACTCACACGGTTTCAACATCGTCGAAGTGGGCGAGCAGATCCGTAAAGACATCACCGTCGTAATGGTTGCGCCGAAATGCCCTGGCACCGAAGTACGTGAAGAGTACAAACGTGGATTCGGCGTACCGACGCTGATTGCCGTTCACCCGGAAAACGATCCGAAAGGCGAAGGCATGGCGATCGCTAAAGCATGGGCGGCTGCAACCGGCGGTCACCGTGCGGGCGTGCTGGAATCCTCTTTCGTTGCGGAAGTGAAATCTGACCTGATGGGCGAGCAAACCATCCTGTGCGGTATGTTGCAAGCTGGTTCTCTGCTGTGCTTCGACAAGCTGGTGGAAGAAGGCACCGATCCGGCATACGCAGAAAAACTGATTCAGTTCGGCTGGGAAACCATCACCGAAGCGCTGAAACAGGGCGGCATCACCCTGATGATGGACCGTCTTTCTAACCCGGCGAAACTGCGTGCTTACGCGCTCTCTGAGCAACTGAAAGAGATCATGGCGCCGCTGTTCCAGAAACATATGGACGACATCATCTCCGGCGAATTCTCCTCCGGCATGATGGCTGACTGGGCCAACGACGATAAGAAACTGCTGACCTGGCGTGAAGAGACTGGCAAAACCGCATTCGAAACCGCGCCGCAGTATGAAGGCAAAATCGGCGAACAGGAGTACTTCGATAAAGGCGTACTGATGATCGCGATGGTAAAAGCAGGCGTTGAGTTGGCGTTTGAAACCATGGTTGATTCCGGCATCATCGAAGAATCTGCTTACTATGAATCACTGCACGAACTGCCGCTGATTGCCAACACCATCGCCCGTAAGCGTCTGTACGAAATGAACGTGGTTATCTCCGATACTGCCGAGTACGGTAACTATCTGTTCTCTTACGCTTGTGTGCCGCTGCTGAAACCGTTTATGGCAGAGCTGCAACCGGGCGACCTGGGTAAAGCTATTCCGGAAGGTGCGGTAGATAACGCGCAGCTGCGTGATGTAAATGAAGCGATTCGCAGCCATGCGATTGAGCAGGTAGGTAAGAAACTGCGCGGCTATATGACGGATATGAAACGTATTGCTGTTGCGGGTTAATAGCGATTCAGAGTTCAAGGCCTTCTCCCGGAGAAGGCCTTGCTGTTAGTTACGGTACAGCACCTTAATGATGTGGTAACCGAACTGGGTATGCAGCGGGCCGGTTGGCTCCAGTACCGGACAAGAGAAAACCACTTTATCGAACGCCGGAACCATTTGACCCTGGCGGAATTCACCCAAATCACCGCCGCGTTTGCCTGACGGGCAAATGGAGTGTTTCTTCGCCAGCTTGCCGAAATCGGCACCATTCTTGATCTGCTCGAGAAGATCCAGAGCCAGTTTCTCTTCTTTTACAAGGATATGCAGTGCTGCTGCTGTTTTTGCCATGATCGTGCCTTGAGTGGTAAGGATGAGGCTGGCTATACTACCACGCTGTTATTTTCCCCTCCCGACTTTCATTGAGCGATTTTCCTATGCGTCTAAACCCCGGCCAACAACAAGCTGTCGAATTCGTTACCGGCCCCTGCCTGGTGCTGGCGGGCGCGGGTTCCGGTAAAACTCGTGTTATCACCAATAAAATCGCCCATCTGATCCGCGGTTGCGGTTATCAGGCGCGACATATCGCGGCGGTGACCTTTACCAATAAGGCGGCACGCGAGATGA
This sequence comes from Escherichia sp. WS338, assembly GCF_046486405.1. Classification (NCBI taxonomy): domain Bacteria; kingdom Pseudomonadati; phylum Pseudomonadota; class Gammaproteobacteria; order Enterobacterales; family Enterobacteriaceae; genus Escherichia; species Escherichia sp. WS338. The sequence goes on from NZ_JBJQLL010000016.1 coordinate 13,330, forward strand.
AAGAGCGTGTCGGGCAGACGCTGGGGCGCAAAGAGGCGCGTGGGCTGATGATCTCCACCTTCCACACGCTGGGGCTGGATATCATCAAACGCGAGTATGCGGCGCTGGGGATGAAGGCTAACTTTTCGCTGTTTGACGATACCGATCAGCTTGCTTTGCTTAAAGAGTTGACCGAGGGGCTGATTGAAGATGACAAAGTTCTCCTGCAACAGCTAATTTCGACCATCTCCAACTGGAAGAACGATCTCAAAACACCGGCGCAGGCGGCGGCAGAGGCAAAGGGCGAGCGGGACCGTATTTTTGCCCATTGTTATGGGCTGTATGATGCACACCTGAAAGCCTGTAACGTTCTCGATTTCGATGATCTGATTTTATTGCCAACGTTGCTGTTGCAACGCAATGAAGAAGTCCGCGAGCGCTGGCAGAACAAAATTCGCTACCTGCTGGTGGACGAATATCAGGACACCAACACCAGCCAGTATGAGCTGGTGAAACTGCTGGTGGGCAGCCGCGCGCGCTTTACCGTGGTGGGTGACGATGACCAGTCGATCTACTCCTGGCGCGGCGCACGTCCGCAAAACCTGGTGCTGCTGAGTCAGGATTTTCCGGCGCTGAAGGTGATTAAGCTTGAGCAGAACTACCGCTCTTCCGGACGTATTTTGAAAGCGGCGAACATCCTGATCGCCAATAACCCGCACGTCTTTGAAAAGCGTCTGTTCTCCGAACTGGGTTACGGCACAGAGCTAAAAGTTTTAAGCGCGAATAACGAGGAACATGAAGCCGAGCGCGTTACTGGCGAGCTGATTGCCCATCACTTCGTCAATAAAACGCAGTACAAAGATTACGCCATTCTTTATCGCGGTAACCATCAGTCGCGGGTGTTTGAAAAATTCCTGATGCAAAACCGCATCCCGTACAAAATTTCTGGTGGTACGTCGTTTTTCTCTCGTCCTGAAATCAAGGACTTGCTGGCTTATCTGCGCGTGCTGACTAACCCGGACGATGATAGTGCGTTCCTGCGTATCGTTAACACGCCGAAGCGAGAGATTGGCCCGGCGACGCTGAAAAAGTTGGGTGAATGGGCGATGACGCGCAATAAAAGCATGTTTACCGCCAGCTTTGATATGGGCCTGAGTCAGACGCTTAGCGGACGTGGTTATGAAGCATTGACCCGCTTCACTCACTGGTTGGCAGAAATCCAGCGTCTGGCGGAGCGGGAGCCGATTGCCGCGGTGCGTGATCTGATCCACGGCATGGATTATGAATCCTGGCTGTACGAAACATCGCCCAGCCCGAAAGCCGCCGAAATGCGCATGAAGAACGTCAACCAACTGTTTAGCTGGATGACGGAGATGCTGGAAGGCAGCGAACTGGATGAGCCGATGACGCTCACCCAGGTGGTGACGCGCTTTACTTTGCGCGACATGATGGAGCGTGGTGAGAGTGAAGAAGAGCTGGATCAGGTGCAACTGATGACTCTCCACGCGTCGAAAGGGCTGGAGTTTCCTTATGTCTACATGGTCGGTATGGAAGAGGGGTTTTTGCCGCACCAGAGCAGCATCGATGAAGATAATATCGATGAGGAGCGGCGGCTGGCCTATGTCGGCATTACCCGCGCCCAGAAGGAATTGACCTTTACGCTGTGTAAAGAACGCCGTCAGTACGGAGAACTGGTGCGCCCGGAGCCGAGCCGCTTCCTGCTGGAGCTGCCGCAGGATGATTTGATTTGGGAACAGGAGCGCAAAGTGGTCAGCGCCGAAGAACGGATGCAGAAAGGGCAAAGCCATCTGGCGAATCTGAAAGCGATGATGGCGGCAAAACGAGGGAAATAATCAAGGCCGGAAAAGATGTGTCAGCATCGCATCCGGCACTTACTCATTAATGCACTTCCAGCGGCCAGTGGACATAGCTCTGCCACTGGCTTTCCTGATCAATAATCTCTTTACCCAGCGGATGTTGGGTTAGCCAACCTTGCGGAAGCGTCAAGGTCAACAGTTCATGGTTAGCCTGTAATGTCATCTCTGGCACGAGATCGTCACGGCGACGGCTGGCAAAAATGATAGCCAGGCGGAGTAAACGGCAGAGTTGTTCTGCGACGCGCGGTGGTACGGCATTTTGCTGATGCAGCGATGAGAGATCGACCGGATTAGTCTGGTTGAGCAGTAGCGTCGCCAGCAGTTTTTTCTGTGCGGGGGTAAAACCGGGAAGATCCAGATTACGTACCAGATAAGCAGCGTGTTGCGGCGCTTGTTTGAAGTCAACGCTCAGGCCGATTTCATGAAGCTGACAGGCGCTGATGAGCAAATCGCGGCTTATTGCTTCAAGATGCCATTCATTTTCCACCTGATCGTAGAAGTTAGCCGCAACTTTGGCTACGCGCTGTGCCTGATCAATATCGATCATAAAGCGGCGCTGAATATTACGCAGCGTACGGCTGCGAATATCCTGCTCGACGGTAAGATGCAACATACCGTAGACCAGGCCTTCACGCAGCGCACCGCCCGCCAGGGTCATACACTGAATATTCAGTTCGGTAAAAATGGCTATCAGGATCGCCAGACCACTCGGGAACACTAACGCACGTTCCAGCGTCAGCCCGTCAATCTCTAGCTCTTCCAGCCGACCGCAATGAATGGCGCGTTGTTTCAGTTGCTGCAACTTTTCCAGGGTAATGCGTTCATCCATCCCCTGTGCCATCATGATTTCCTGTAACGCCTGCACGGTGCCGGAAGCGCCAACGCACACTTTCCAGCCGTGATACCGTAATTCATCGGCAACCGGACGTAACACTTCGCGTGCCGCTTTTTCTGCAGCATCAAAATTTTCCTGCGCCAGATTACGATCGGCAAAATAGCGTTCCAGCCAGGTGACGCAGCCCATCGACAGGCTGAACAACGAGGTGGTTTGTGCACCCGTGCCGGTTACCAGTTCAGTACTGGCACCGCCTATATCCACCACCAGGCGCTGATCGGCACCGCCTGTTGTGTGGGCCACCCCCTGATAAATCAGGCGGGCTTCTTCTTCACCGCTGATGACTTGTACCGGGCAGCCAAGGATTTCCTGTGCTTTGGCGATAAAATCACCCGCATTGACGGCTAGTCGTAATGTCGCCGTAGCGACAACGCGAATTTGCGAGGGAGGGATATCTTGCAGACGTTCAGCAAACAGGCGCAGACATTGCCAACCGCGCTCCATTGCTTCATTAGACAGGGCATTTTCGCTATTCAGGCCAGCAGCCAGACGCACTTTGCGTTTAATTCGCGTCAGCGTCTGGATGCTTCCAGCCACCTCGCGCACAACCAGCATATGAAAACTATTCGAACCGAGATCAATGGCTGCATACAGCGACGAGGTGGAACCCATACTCTTCATCCTTCAATCTGTCTCTGTGTTGGCTGCGTTCTTTCACCCAAATCACTTACTACAGCATGCGCATCGGGATTCATTCTCTTGCCATCTTGATACAGTTTGAATGATTTTGAGTATGACATTTTATTTAACCTGAACGACGACGATTACGCGGAGCACCAGTACGACGCGGACCATTGCCTGTACGCGGGCGCGTGAGGCGCAGCGGTTTTGGCAGATCGGTCATCAATGCGTCCGGATTGTATTTGCTTACCGGAATTGAGTGACCAATATAGGTCTCAATAGCAGGCAAATTCAATGCATACTCTTCACATGCCAGGCTGATGGAATGACCACTTGCGCCAGCGCGACCTGTACGACCAATACGGTGAACGTAATCTTCACAGTCATCGGGTAAATCGTAGTTAAAGACGTGCGTCACAGCCGGGATATGCAGGCCACGCGCGGCAACATCGGTGGCAACCAGAATATCCAAATCACCACGGGTAAATTCATCAAGAATACGCAGACGTTTTTTCTGCGCGACATCGCCTGTCAACAAACCGACACGATGACCATCTGCCGCCAGGTGGCCCCAGATCTCTTCACAACGGTGTTTGGTGTTGGCGAAAATAATCGCTCTGTCTGGCCACTCTTCTTCGATCAGCGTTTGCAGCAAACGCATTTTTTCTTCGTTAGAAGGGTAGAAAAGCTCTTCTTTAATACGGTGGCCCGTTTTCTGTTCCGGTTCCACTTCAATATATTCGGCATTGTTCATCTGCTCGAACGCCAGTTCACGTACCCGGTACGAAAGCGTGGCGGAGAACAGCATGTTGAGGCGCTGGTTTGCAGGCGGCATACGGCGGAACAGCCAGCGGATATCTTTAATAAAGCCCAGATCGTACATACGATCGGCTTCGTCCAGTACCACTACCTGAATGGCACCGAGGTTAATGTGGTTCTGCTTGGCGTAGTCAATTAAACGCCCCGTGGTGCCAATCAGAATGTCAACGCCGCTTTCCAGCACTTTCAGCTGTTTGTCGTAGCCATCACCACCGTAAGCCAGACCCAGCTTCAGGCCGGTAGCTTGCGCAAGTGGCTCCGCGTCGGCGTGGATCTGCACGGCAAGTTCACGCGTCGGTGCCATAATTAAGGCACGCGGTTGATTCACCTTGCGATCGGCAATCGCGGGATGAGAGAGAAGATAATGAAACGTTGACGTAAGAAACGCCATCGTTTTCCCGGTACCGGTTTGCGCCTGCCCGGCTACGTCACGACCCGCCAGCGTCAGCGGAAGGGCCAGTGCCTGAATGGGCGTACAGTTATGAAACCCTTTTTTTTCAAGGGCTTCTACAACCTTCGGATGCAGGGCGAAGTCGGAAAACTTCTGTTCTGTTAAATGTGTTTTGCTCATAGTGTGGTAGAATATCAGCTTACTATTGCTTTACGAAAGCGTATCCGGTGAAATAAAGTCAACCTTTAGTTGGTTAATGTTACACCAACAACGAAACCAACACGCCAGGCTTATTCCTGTGGAGTTATATATGAGCGATAAAATTATTCACCTGACTGACGACAGTTTTGACACGGATGTACTCAAAGCGGACGGGGCGATCCTCGTCGATTTCTGGGCAGAGTGGTGCGGTCCGTGCAAAATGATCGCCCCGATTCTGGATGAAATCGCTGACGAATATCAGGGCAAACTGACCGTTGCAAAACTGAACATCGATCAAAACCCTGGCACTGCGCCGAAATATGGCATCCGTGGTATCCCGACTCTGCTGCTGTTCAAAAACGGTGAAGTGGCGGCAACCAAAGTGGGCGCACTGTCTAAAGGTCAGTTGAAAGAGTTCCTCGACGCTAACCTGGCGTAAGGGAATTTCATGTTCGGGTGCCCCGTCGCTAAAAACTGGACGCCCGGCGTGAGTCATGCTAACTTAGTGTTGACTTCGTATTAAACATACCTTATTAAGTTTGAATCTTGTAATTTCCAACGCTTCCCGTTTTATCTTAAATGCGAAGTGAACAGATTTCTGGCTCGTCACTCAATCCGTCTTGTCGTTTCAGTTCTGCGTACTCTCCTGTGACCAGGCAGCGAAAAGACATGAGTCGATGACCGTAAACAGGCATGGATGATCCTGCCATACCATTCACAACATTAAGTTCGAGATTTACCCCAAGTTTAAGAACTCACACCACTATGAATCTTACCGAATTAAAGAATACGCCGGTTTCTGAGCTGATCACTCTCGGCGAAAATATGGGGCTGGAAAACCTGGCTCGTATGCGTAAGCAGGACATTATTTTTGCCATCCTGAAGCAGCACGCAAAGAGTGGCGAAGATATCTTTGGTGATGGTGTACTGGAGATATTGCAGGATGGATTTGGTTTCCTCCGTTCCGCAGACAGCTCCTACCTCGCCGGTCCTGATGACATCTACGTTTCCCCTAGCCAAATCCGCCGTTTCAACCTCCGCACTGGTGATACCATCTCTGGTAAGATTCGCCCGCCGAAAGAAGGTGAACGCTATTTTGCGCTGCTGAAAGTTAACGAAGTTAACTTCGACAAACCTGAAAACGCCCGCAACAAAATCCTCTTTGAGAACTTAACCCCGCTGCACGCAAACTCTCGTCTGCGTATGGAACGTGGTAACGGTTCTACTGAAGATTTAACCGCTCGCGTACTGGATCTGGCATCACCTATCGGTCGTGGTCAGCGTGGTCTGATTGTGGCACCGCCGAAAGCCGGTAAAACCATGCTGCTGCAGAACATTGCTCAGAGCATTGCTTACAACCACCCGGATTGTGTGCTGATGGTTCTGCTGATCGACGAACGTCCGGAAGAAGTAACCGAGATGCAGCGTCTGGTAAAAGGTGAAGTTGTTGCTTCTACCTTTGACGAACCAGCATCTCGCCACGTTCAGGTCGCGGAAATGGTGATCGAGAAGGCGAAACGCCTTGTTGAGCACAAGAAAGACGTTATCATCCTGCTCGACTCCATCACTCGTCTGGCGCGCGCTTACAACACCGTTGTTCCGGCGTCAGGTAAAGTGCTGACCGGTGGTGTGGATGCCAACGCCCTGCATCGTCCGAAACGCTTCTTCGGTGCGGCGCGTAACGTGGAAGAGGGCGGCAGCCTGACCATCATCGCTACCGCGCTTATCGATACCGGTTCCAAGATGGACGAAGTTATCTACGAAGAGTTTAAAGGTACAGGCAACATGGAACTGCACCTCTCTCGTAAGATCGCTGAAAAACGCGTCTTCCCGGCAATCGACTACAACCGTTCCGGTACCCGTAAAGAAGAGCTGCTCACTACTCAGGAAGAACTGCAGAAAATGTGGATCCTGCGCAAAATCATTCACCCGATGGGCGAAATCGATGCAATGGAATTCCTCATTAATAAACTGGCAATGACCAAGACCAATGACGATTTCTTCGAAATGATGAAACGCTCATAAATTTGTCTTATGCCAAAAACGCCACGTGTTTACGTGGCGTTTTGCTTTTATATCTGTAATCTTAATGCCGCGCTGGCAATGTTAGGAAAATTCCTGGATTTTGCTGGTGTGTTATGCAATTTGCATATCAAATGGTTAATTTTTGCACAGGACTGGTGGGTTCGGAACGGACTTTCCCTTCTGAATAAAGGTCTTCGTGGTTATACTTCTGCTAATAATTTTCTCTGAGAGCATGCATTGTGAATTTACTGACAGTGAGTACTGATCTCATCAGTATTTTTTTATTCACGACACTGTTTCTGTTTTTTGCCCGTAAGGTGGCAAAAAAAGTCGGTTTAGTGGATAAACCTAACTTCCGCAAACGTCACCAGGGATTGATACCTCTCGTTGGGGGGATTTCGGTTTACGCAGGGATTTGCTTCACGTTCGGAATTGTCGATTACTATATTCCGCATGCATCTCTCTATCTCGCTTGTGCCGGTGTGCTTGTTTTCATTGGCGCGCTGGATGACCGTTTTGATATCAGCGTAAAAATCCGTGCCACCATACAGGCCGCTGTTGGCATTGTTATGATGGTGTTCGGCAAACTTTATCTCAGTAGCCTGGGTTATATCTTTGGCTCCTGGGAGATGGTGCTCGGACCGTTTGGCTACTTCCTGACGCTATTTGCCGTCTGGGCGGCCATTAATGCGTTCAACATGGTTGATGGCATTGATGGCTTGCTGGGCGGGTTGTCCTGCGTCTCGTTTGCAGCAATCGGTATGATTTTGTGGTTCGACGGGCAAACCAGCCTTGCAATCTGGTGTTTTGCGATGATCGCCGCCATCCTGCCATACATCATGCTTAACCTTGGTATCCTGGGTCGCCGCTACAAAGTCTTTATGGGTGATGCGGGCAGTACGCTGATTGGTTTTACCGTTATCTGGATCCTGCTCGAAACGACCCAGGGCAAAACCCATCCCATCAGCCCGGTTACCGCTTTGTGGATAATCGCCATTCCGCTAATGGATATGGTGGCGATTATGTACCGTCGCCTGCGTAAAGGCATGAGTCCGTTCTCTCCTGATCGCCAGCATATTCACCATTTGATCATGCGTGCCGGGTTTACTTCCCGCCAGGCGTTTGTGCTGATTACCCTTGCCGCAGCACTGCTCGCTTCCATTGGCGTGCTGGCAGAATATTCTCATTTTGTCCCGGAGTGGGTCATGCTGGTGCTCTTTTTGCTAGCATTCTTCCTCTATGGATATTGCATTAAGCGTGCCTGGAAAGTTGCTCGCTTTATTAAGCGCGTAAAACGCAGACTGCGTAGAAATCGTGGTGGCAGCCCCAATTTAACCAAATAAATGAGGATGTGATGACACAACCAATGCCTGGGAAACCGGCCGAAGACGCTGAAAATGAACTGGATATTCGTGGGTTGTTTCGTACCTTGTGGGCTGGGAAGCTGTGGATTATTGGCATGGGGCTGGCGTTTGCGTTAATCGCGCTGGCGTATACTTTTTTTGCTCGCCAGGAGTGGAGCTCGACAGCGATTACCGATCGTCCAACGGTGAATATGCTGGGGGGATATTACTCACAGCAGCAATTTTTGCGTAACCTGGATGTCCGTTCAAACATGGCTTCTGCCGACCAACCATCGGTCATGGACGAAGCCTATAAAGAGTTTGTTATGCAACTGGCCTCGTGGGATACCCGCAGAGAGTTCTGGCTGCAAACCGACTATTACAAACAGCGGATGGTGGGCAATAGCAAAGCCGATGCGGCGTTGCTGGATGAAATGATCAACAACATCGTGTTTATTCCCGGTGACTTCACCCGCGCGGTCAATGACAGCGTGAAGCTGATTGCCGAAACTGCGCCTGACGCTAATAACCTGTTACGTCAGTATGTTGCTTTTGCCAGCCAGCGTGCAGCCAGCCATCTGAATGATGAGCTGAAAGGCGCATGGGCGGCACGCACCATCCAGATGAAAGCTCAGGTGAAGCGTCAGGAAGAGGTGGCGAAAGCCATCTACGATCGCCGGATGAACAGTATTGAACAGGCGCTGAAAATTGCTGAGCAGCATAATATTTCGCGCAGTGCGACAGATGTGCCTGCCGAGGAATTACCTGATTCAGAAATGTTCCTGCTTGGGCGTCCAATGCTCCAGGCTCGACTGGAAAATTTACAGGCCGTCGGTCCGGCCTTTGATCTCGACTATGATCAGAATCGGGCCATGTTAAACACCCTGAATGTTGGTCCAACCCTGGATCCGCGTTTTCAGACCTATCGCTATTTGCGTACGCCGGAAGAACCGGTAAAACGCGATAGCCCACGTCGTGCCTTCCTGATGATTATGTGGGGCATTGTCGGGGGACTGATCGGGGCTGGTGTCGCATTAACCCGCCGTTGCTCGAAATAGCAACACTGCTGCGGTGAGCGCAAAGGCGCTCGCCGCTTATTCGAAGAGAATCGATGTGAAAGTACTGACTGTATTTGGTACGCGCCCGGAAGCCATCAAGATGGCACCGTTGGTGCATGCGTTGGCAAAAGATCCTTTTTTTGAGGCTAAAGTTTGCGTCACTGCGCAGCATCGGGAGATGCTCGATCAGGTGCTGAAACTCTTTTCCATTGTACCTGACTACGATCTCAACATAATGCAGCCAGGACAGGGCCTTACAGAGATAACCTGTCGGATTCTGGAAGGGCTAAAACCAATTCTTGCCGAGTTCAAACCAGATGTCGTGCTGGTTCACGGCGATACTACGACGACGCTGGCAACCAGCCTGGCGGCGTTTTATCAGCGTATTCCTGTTGGTCACGTTGAGGCTGGTCTGCGCACGGGCGATCTCTATTCGCCGTGGCCGGAAGAGGCTAACCGTACATTGACCGGGCATCTGGCGATGTATCACTTCTCTCCAACCGAAACTTCCCGGCAAAACTTGCTGCGTGAAAACGTTGCGGATAGCCGAATCTTCATTACCGGTAATACAGTTATTGATGCACTGTTATGGGTGCGTGACCAGGTGATGAGCAGCGATACGCTGCGTTCAGAACTGGCGGCAAATTACCCGTTTATCGATCCCGATAAAAAGATGATTCTGGTGACCGGTCACAGGCGTGAGAGCTTTGGTCGTGGTTTTGAAGAAATCTGCCATGCACTGGCAGACATCGCCACCACGCACCAGGACATCCAGATTGTCTATCCGGTGCATCTCAACCCGAACGTCAGAGAGCCGGTCAATCGCATTCTGGGGCACGTGAAAAATGTCATTCTGATCGATCCCCAGGAGTATTTACCGTTTGTCTGGCTGATGAACCACGCCTGGCTGATTTTGACCGACTCAGGCGGCATTCAGGAAGAAGCGCCTTCGCTGGGGAAACCGGTGCTGGTAATGCGCGATACCACTGAGCGTCCGGAAGCGGTGACGGCGGGTACGGTGCGTCTGGTAGGCACGGATAAGCAGCGAATTGTCGAGGAAGTGACGCGTCTTTTAAAAGACGAAAACGAATATCAAGCTATGAGCCGCGCCCATAACCCGTATGGTGATGGTCAGGCATGCTCTCGCATTCTGGAAGCGTTAAAAAATAATCGGATATCACTATGAGTTTTGCGACCATTTCTGTTATCGGACTGGGTTACATCGGGCTGCCTACAGCAGCTGCGTTTGCCTCTCGGCAAAAACAGGTGATTGGTGTCGATATCAACCAACACGCAGTTGATACCATCAATCGTGGCGAAATCCATATCGTCGAACCTGATTTGGCGAGCGTAGTAAAAACTGCCGTAGAAGGCGGTTTTTTACGAGCGAGCACGACGCCAGTTGAAGCGGATGCCTGGCTGATTGCTGTACCCACGCCGTTTAAAGGCGATCATGAGCCAGATATGACCTACGTTGAATCGGCTGCTCGCTCCATTGCGCCAGTGCTGAAAAAAGGCGCGCTGGTGATCCTTGAATCCACCTCGCCGGTGGGGTCAACCGAGAAGATGGCAGAATGGTTAGCAGAGATGCGTCCAGATCTCACTTTCCCACAGCAGGTGGGTGAGTTGGCGGACGTCAACATTGCTTACTGCCCGGAACGCGTGTTACCGGGCCAGGTTATGGTCGAGCTGATTAAAAACGATCGCGTGATTGGTGGTATGACGCCGGTTTGTTCGGCCCGCGCCAGCGAACTGTACAAAATTTTCCTCGAAGGTGAGTGTGTCGTCACTAACTCGCGGACGGCGGAAATGTGTAAGCTCACCGAAAACAGCTTCCGCGATGTGAATATCGCTTTTGCTAACGAACTGTCGCTGATTTGTGCCGATCAGGGAATTAACGTCTGGGAACTGATTCGCCTGGCGAATCGTCACCCTCGCGTTAATATTCTTCAGCCTGGTCCTGGCGTGGGCGGTCACTGCATTGCTGTTGATCCGTGGTTTATCGTGGCACAGAACCCGCAGCAGGCGCGGCTTATCCGTACCGCGCGCGAAGTGAACGATCACAAACCGTTCTGGGTTATCGATCAGGTGAAAGCGGCGGTTGCCGACTGCCTTGCTGCTACCGATAAACGCGCCAGTGAACTGAAAATCGCCTGCTTTGGTCTGGCGTTTAAACCGAATATTGATGACCTGCGCGAAAGCCCGGCGATGGAAATCGCTGAACTGATCGCCCAGTGGCATAGCGGCGAAACTCTGGTTGTTGAGCCTAACATCCACCAGTTGCCGAAAAAACTGACCGGGCTTTGTACTCTGGCGCAGCTTGACGAGGCGCTGGCAACGGCAGACGTGCTGGTGATGCTGGTCGATCATAGTCAGTTCAAAGTTATCAATGGCGACAATGTCCATCAGCAGTATGTCGTCGATGCCAAAGGAGTCTGGCGCTGATGAGAAAAATTCTGATAACAGGTGGTGCCGGGTTTATTGGCTCGGCGCTGGTGCGTTATATCATCAACGAAACGAGCGACGCGGTGGTAGTGGTCGATAAGCTGACCTACGCCGGAAATCTGATGTCGCTGGCACCGGTCGCGCAAAGCGAGCGCTTTGCCTTTGAGAAAGTTGATATCTGCGATCGGGCAGAACTGGCGCGCGTATTCACTGAGCATCAGCCAGACTGTGTCATGCATCTGGCAGCCGAAAGCCATGTTGACCGTTCTATTGACGGCCCGGCAGCGTTTGTTGAAACCAACATTGTCGGGACTTATACATTGCTTGAAGCGGCGCGGGCTTACTGGAATGCGCTGACGGAAGATAAAAAATCAGCGTTCCGTTTTCATCATATCTCTACCGACGAAGTATATGGTGACCTGCACTCGACGGATGATTTCTTCACCGAAACCACGCCGTATGCGCCGAGCAGCCCTTATTCCGCGTCAAAAGCCAGCAGCGACCATCTGGTGCGCGCCTGGCTGCGGACCTATGGTCTGCCGACGCTTATCACCAACTGCTCGAATAACTACGGCCCTTACCACTTTCCGGAAAAACTGATCCCGCTGATGATCCTCAACGCGCTGGCGGGTAAACCGCTGCCGGTATATGGCAACGGGCAGCAAATCCGTGACTGGCTGTATGTTGATGATCACGCCCGCGCGCTGTATTGCGTGGCGACCACAGGGAAAGTCGGTGAAACCTATAATATTGGTGGTCACAACGAGCGTAAGAATCTCGATGTTGTGGAAACCATTTGCGAGCTGCTGGAAGAACTGGCTCCGAATAAGCCGCACGGCGTGGCGCACTATCGTGACCTGATCACCTTTGTCGCTGACCGTCCGGGGCATGATCTGCGTTATGCCATTGATGCTTCGAAAATTGCCCGTGAACTTGGCTGGCTGCCGCAGGAAACCTTTGAAAGTGGAATGCGTAAAACGGTGCAGTGGTATCTGGCTAATGAAAGCTGGTGTAAGCAGGTGCAGGACGGCAGCTATCAGGGCGAGCGTTTAGGTCTGAAAGGCTAATTTTCAGCGGAGGTAAACATGAAAGGTATTATCCTGGCGGGCGGTTCCGGCACCCGATTGCATCCGATTACGCGCGGCGTATCGAAGCAACTGTTGCCGATTTACGATAAGCCAATGATTTACTATCCGCTGTCGGTGCTGATGCTGGCCGGTATCCGCGAAATTCTCATCATCACTACGCCGGAAGATAAAGGTTATTTCCAGCGCCTGCTGGGCGATGGTAGTGAGTTCGGTATCCAGCTGGAATATGCCGAGCAGCCCAGTCCGGACGGTCTGGCGCAGGCCTTTATCATCGGTGAAACCTTCCTCAACGGTGAACCTTCTTGTCTGGTGCTGGGCGATAACATCTTCTTCGGACAGGGCTTCAGTCCGAAGCTGCGTCATGTTGCGGCGCGCACGCAAGGCGCGACGGTATTTGGCTATCAGGTGATGGATCCGGAACGCTTTGGCGTCGTGGAGTTTGACGACAATTTCCGCGCTATCTCGCTGGAAGAAAAGCCAAAACAGCCGAAGTCAAACTGGGCGGTGACCGGGCTTTATTTCTACGACAGTAAAGTCGTGGAGTACGCAAAGCAGGTGAAGCCGTCGGAGCGTGGTGAACTGGAGATTACCTCCATCAACCAGATGTACCTCGAGGCGGGCAACCTGACCGTTGAACTGCTCGGGCGCGGATTTGCCTGGCTGGACACTGGCACTCACGACAGCCTGATTGAAGCCAGCACCTTTGTACAGACGGTGGAAAAACGCCAGGGCTTTAAGATTGCCTGCCTGGAAGAGATCGCCTGGCGTAACGGCTGGCTTGATGACGAAGGCGTGAAGCGCGCCGCCAGCTCGCTGGCGAAAACTGGCTACGGCCAATATCTGCTGGAGTTACTTCGTGCCCGTCCGCGCCAGTATTGAGCCACTAACCTGGGAAAACGCCTTCTTTGGTGTTAACAGCGCCATTGTGCGCATTAGTCCTGAAGCACCGCTCCTGACGCCAGACGCCTTAGCGCCGTGGTCACGGGTGCAGGCCAAAATTGCGGCATCAAATACGGATGAACTGGATGCCTTGCAACAGCTGGGATTCTCCCTGGTAGAAGGTGAAGTTGATTTGGCGCTACCCGTAAACAATGTCAGTGATAGTGGTGCTGTAGTGGCACAAGAGACCGATATTCCCGCATTACGTCAGTTAGCCAGCGCCGCATTTGCGCAAAGCCGTTTTCGTGCGCCGTGGTATGCGCCTGACGCCAGCGGTCGCTTTTATGCACAGTGGATTGAAAATGCCGTGCGCGGCACCTTTGATCATCAATGCCTCATTTTACGTTCGGCGTCCGGCGATATTCGTGGCTATGTCTCTTTACGGGAACTCAATGCGACAGATGCGCGAATTGGCCTGCTGGCTGGACGCGGTGCAGGTGCTGAGCTGATGCAAACAGCGCTAAACTGGGCGTATGCTCGCGGTAAAACAACTTTGCGGGTGGCGACCCAAATGGGCAACACCGCCGCGCTAAAACGATACATACAAAGTGGTGCGAATGTAGAAAGCACCGCGTACTGGTTATACAGGTGATCACATGATTCCATTTAACGCACCGCCGGTGGTGGGAACCGAACTCGACTATATGCAGTCGGCAATGGGTAGTGGCAAACTGTGTGGCGATGGCGGTTTTACCCGTCGCTGCCAGCAGTGGCTGGAGCAACGTTTTGGCAGCGCCAAAGTGTTACTGACGCCATCCTGCACCGCTTCGCTGGAGATGGCGGCGCTGCTGCTCGATATCCAGCCTGGCGATGAAGTGATCATGCCGAGCTACACCTTTGTCTCCACCGCCAATGCCTTTGTGCTGCGTGGCGCAAAAATCGTTTTTGTGGATGTTCGCCCGGACACCATGAACATCGACGAAACGCTGATTGAAGCGGCGATCACCGACAAAACGCGCGTTATCGTGCCGGTCCATTACGCGGGTGTGGCCTGCGAAATGGACACCATTATGGCGTTGGCGAAAAAGCATAATCTGTTTGTGGTGGAAGATGCTGCTCAGGGCGTGATGTCCACTTACAAAGGGCGTGCACTGGGAACCATTGGTCATATTGGCTGCTTTAGCTTCCATGAAACCAAAAACTACACGGCGGGCGGTGAAGGCGGCGCGACGCTGATTAACGATAAAGCGTTGATCGAACGAGCCGAGATCATCCGTGAAAAAGGCACAAACCGCAGCCAGTTCTTCCGTGGTCAGGTCGATAAATATACCTGGCGCGATATTGGCTCCAGCTATTTGATGTCCGATCTGCAAGCTGCGTACCTGTGGGCGCAACTGGAAGCAGCGGATCGTATCAATCAGCAACGTCTGGCGCTGTGGCAAAACTACTACGATGCGTTAGCACCTCTGGCGAAAGCCGGGCGTATCGAGCTGCCGTCGATTCCCGATGGCTGCGTGCAGAACGCGCATATGTTCTACATTAAACTGCGGGATATTGATGACCGGAGCGCGTTGATTAACTTTCTGAAAGAAGCGGAAATCATGGCGGTGTTCCATTACATTCCGCTGCACGGTTGCCCTGCGGGGGAACGCTTTGGTGAGTTCCACGGTGAAGATCGCTACACCACCAAAGAGAGCGAGCGCCTGCTGCGCCTGCCGCTGTTCTACAACCTGTCGCCCGTCAATCAGCGTACGGTAATTGCGACTTTGTTGAACTACTTCTCCTGATATGTCGTTGGCAAAAGCGTCCTTGTGGACGGCGGCCAGTACACTGGTCAAGATTGGTGCCGGGTTACTGGTCGGTAAGTTGCTGGCGGTGTCATTTGGTCCGGCGGGGCTTGGGCTGGCGGCAAATTTCCGCCAGTTGATTACCGTGCTCGGCGTGCTTGCCGGGGCGGGCATCTTTAATGGCGTAACCAAATACGTTGCTCAGTACCATGATAATCCGCAGCAGCTGCGCCGCGTGGTCGGCACTTCATCAGCGATGGTACTTGGTTTCTCTACGCTGATGGCGCTGGTTTTTGTGCTGGCAGCTGCGCCAATCAGCCAGGGATTGTTTGGTAATACCGACTATCAGGGGCTGGTGCGTTTAGTGGCGCTGGTGCAAATGGGGATCGCCTGGGGCAACCTGTTACTGGCGCTGATGAAAGGCTTTCGCGATGCCGCAGGTAATGCGTTATCCCTGATTGTCGGCAGCTTGATTGGCGTTCTCGCGTACTACGTCAGTTACCGTTTGGGCGGTTATGAAGGGGCGTTGCTGGGGCTGGCGTTGATTCCCGCGCTGGTGGTGATTCCTGCCGTCATCATGCTAATTAAGCGTGGTGCAATCCCGTTAAGCTATCTGAAACCCAGCTGGGATAACGGCCTGGCAGGGCAGTTGAGCAAATTTACGCTCATGGCGTTGATTACGTCGGTGACCTTGCCTGTTGCTTACATCATGATGCGTAAACTGCTGGCGGCGCAGTATAGCTGGGATGAGGTGGGGATCTGGCAAGGGGTGAGCAGTATTTCCGATGCCTACCTGCAATTTATTACGGCATCGTTCAGCGTATATTTGCTGCCCACGTTGTCGCGGCTAACGGAAAAGCGCGATATCACCCGGGAAGTGGTTAAATCGCTGAAATTCGTCTTACCGGCAGTGGCGGCGGCGAGTTTTACCGTCTGGTTGCTGCGTGATTTTGCTATCTGGCTGCTGTTGTCGAATAAATTTACCGCTATGCGCGATCTCTTTGCCTGGCAGTTAGTGGGTGATGTGTTAAAAGTGGGCGCTTATGTCTTTGGTTATCTGGTGATCGCCAAAGCGTCACTGCGGTTTTATATTCTGGCGGAAGTCAGCCAGTTCACTTTATTGATGGTATTTGCCCACTGGCTAATCCCTGCGCATGGTGCACTGGGCGCGGCGCAGGCCTATATGGCAACCTATATCGTCTATTTTTCTCTTTGTTGTGGCGTGTTTTTACTCTGGCGTAGGCGGGCATGACTGTACTGATTCACGTACTGGGATCGGATATCCCTCACCATAACCGAACCGTTTTGCGGTTTTTCAATGACGCGCTGGCCGCGACGAGCGAGCACGCGCGCGAGTTTATGGTTGTTGGCAAGGACGACGGCTTAAGTGATAGCTGTCTGGCGCTTTCTGTGCAATTTTTCCCTGGGAAAAAATCGCTGGCGGAAGCGGTCATCGCGAAAGCAAAAGCTAACCGTCAGCAGCGTTTTTTCTTCCACGGTCAGTTCAATCCCACACTGTGGCTGGCTCTGCTGAGTGGTGGCATTAAGCCCAGCCAGTTTTACTGGCATATCTGGGGGGCAGACCTGTACGAACTTTCCAGTGGCTTGAGATATAAGCTTTTTTACCCACTACGTCGCCTGGCGCAAAAGCGAGTCGGCTGTGTATTTGCCACCCGCGGTGATTTGAGCTTTTTTGCCAAAACGCACCCAAAGGTGCGGGGCGAACTGCTGTACTTCCCGACGCGGATGGACTCTTCTCTTAATACGATGGTGAACGATCGGCAACGTGAAGTAAAAATGACCATTCTGGTGGGGAACTCCGGTGACCGCAGCAATGAGCATATTGCTGCCTTGCGCGCCGTTCATCAGCAATTTGGCGATACGGTAAAAGTGGTGGTGCCGATGGGATATCCGCCTAATAACGAAGCGTACATCGAGGAAGTTCGTCAGGCGGGACTGGAGTTATTCAGCGAAGAAAATCTGCAAGTTCTGAGCGAAAAACTGGAATTTGACGCCTATCTGACGCTACTTCGTCAGTGCGATCTCGGTTACTTTATTTTTGCCCGCCAGCAGGGCATTGGTACGCTTTGCTTACTGATTCAGGCGGGCATTCCTTGTGTGCTTAACCGGGAAAATCCGTTCTGGCAGGATATGACGGAACAGCATTTGCCAGTACTGTTTACTACCGATGATCTCAACGAGGATATTGTGCGTGAAGCGCAGCGCCAGTTGGCGTCGGTGGATAAAAACACCATTGCCTTCTTTAGCCCTAACTATCTACAAGGCTGGCAGCGGGCGTTGGCGATTGCCGCCGGGGAGGTCGCATGAGTCTGCTGCAATTCAGTGGCCTGTTTGTTGTCTGGCTGCTCTGCACGCTGTTTATTGCCACGCTGACCTGGTTTGAGTTTCGCCGTGTGCGCTTTAACTTCAATGTCTTCTTTTCATTGCTGTTTTTGCTCACCTTTTTCTTCGGCTTTCCGCTGACCAGCGTGCTGGTATTTCGCTTTGATGTTGGTGTCGCGCCGCCAGAAATCTTGTTGCAGGCGTTGCTTTCTGCAGGCTGCTTCTACGCGGTTTACTATGTCACCTACAAAACCCGTCTACGCAAACGCGTTGCTGATGCACCGCGCCGTCCGCTGTTTACCATGAACCGCGTGGAGACCAATCTCACGTGGGTGATCCTGATGGTCATCGCTCTGGTGAGCGTCGGCATCTTCTTCATGCACAACGGCTTTTTGCTGTTCCGGCTTAATTCTTACAGTCAGATCTTTTCCAGCGAAGTCTCCGGCGTGGCATTAAAACGCTTCTTTTACTTTTTCATCCCGGCGATGCTGGTGGTTTATTTTCTGCGCCAGGATAGCAAAGCGTGGCTGTTTTTCCTCGTCAGCACGGTTGCCTTTGGCTTGTTGACTTACATGATTGTCGGCGGCACTCGCGCCAATATCATCATCGCATTCGCTATCTTCCTGTTTATTGGCATTATTCGCGGCTGGATTTCGTTGTGGATGCTGGCGGCGGCGGGCGTGCTGGGGATTGTGGGCATGTTCTGGCTGGCGCTAAAACGCTATGGAATGAATGTGAGCGGCGATGAAGCGTTCTATACGTTTCTCTATCTCACTCGCGACACCTTCTCGCCGTGGGAGAATCTGGCGTTGCTGTTGCAGAACTACGACAACATCGACTTCCAGGGCCTGGCTCCAATTGTCCGCGATTTCTATGTCTTTATCCCTTCCTGGCTGTGGCCGGGTCGCCCGAGTATGGTGCTGAACTCCGCCAACTACTTTACCTGGGAAGTACTGAATAACCACTCCGGACTGGCGATCTCGCCTACGCTTATAGGCTCACTGGTGGTGATGGGCGGCGCGTTGTTCATCCCGCTCGGGGCGATTGTTGTTGGACTGATCATCAAATGGTTCGACTGGCTGTATGAGCTGGGCAACCGCGAGACTAATCGCTATAAGGCTGCGATATTGCACAGTTTCTGCTTCGGGGCGATCTTCAATATGATCGTGCTGGCGCGTGAAGGGCTGGATTCGTTTGTCTCACGCGTGGTCTTTTTTATCGTGGTCTTCGGCGCATGTCTGATGATCGCAAAACTGTTGTACTGGCTTTTTGAAAGCGCCGGACTCATTCATAAACGAACAAAATCATCGCTCCGGACGCAGGTTGAAGGATAACAATGAATAACAACACCACGGCACCGACCTATACGCTGCGTGGCTTACAGTTGATTGGTTGGCGTGATATGCAGCATGCCCTCGATTATCTGTTCGCTGACGGGCAGCTTAAGCAGGGAACGCTGGTTGCCATTAATGCCGAAAAAATGCTGACCATTGAAGATAACGCCGAGGTCAGGGAGTTAATTAACGCTGCCGAATTTAAATATGCGGATGGCATCAGCGTTGTACGTTCAGTACGTAAAAAGTACCCGCAGGCGCAGGTTTCCCGCGTTGCTGGGGCCGATCTCTGGGAAGAGCTGATGGCGCGCGCAGGCAAAGAAGGGACACCGGTATTTCTTGTGGGCGGTAAATCTGAAGTGCTGGCGCAAACTGAAGCTAAACTGCGCAACCAGTGGAATGTGAATATCGTTGGCAGCCAGGATGGTTATTTTAAACCCGAGCAGCGTCAGGCGCTGTTTGAACGCATTCATGCCAGCGGAGCGCAAATCGTCACCGTTGCGATGGGATCGCCAAAGCAGGAGATCTTCATGCGCGACTGCCGTCTGGTGCATCCAGATGCGCTGTATATGGGCGTTGGCGGGACCTACGATGTTTTCACCGGTCACGTAAAACGCGCACCGAAAATCTGGCAAACGCTGGGGCTGGAGTGGCTCTACCGCCTGCTTTCGCAGCCGAGCCGCATTAAGCGTCAGCTTCGTTTGCTGCGTTATTTACGCTGGCATTACACCGGCAACCTCTGATTTTCCTCTCTTTGTAAAGCGACGAAGTGGTCACTTCGTCGCCTGTCTGCTTTTTTATTACACAAAGCATTCAAATTTTTAATGCTTTATTTGCCATTTCTCCTGAATTACGAAAACATTCGCAACACTCGATGTACCCATAACGATAACCGGTAATACCGGAAAGCATGCAAACACAACACGAGGATTTATGGCAGATAACAAACCAGAGCTACAGCGTGGGCTGGAAGCTCGACATATCGAACTCATCGCCCTGGGGGGCACCATTGGCGTCGGCCTGTTTATGGGGGCCGCCAGTACCCTGAAATGGGCCGGGCCATCCGTATTGTTGGCCTATATCATCGCCGGGCTGTTCGTCTTTTTCATCATGCGTTCAATGGGCGAAATGTTGTTCCTCGAACCGGTTACCGGTTCGTTCGCCGTTTACGCGCATCGTTATATGAGCCCGTTCTTTGGTTATCTCACCGCCTGGTCTTACTGGTTTATGTGGATGGCGGTGGGGATCTCAGAAATCACCGCCATTGGCGTTTATGTCCAGTTCTGGTTCCCGGAGATGGCGCAGTGGATACCCGCATTGATCGCGGTGGCGCTGGTGGCGTTGGCGAATCTGGTTGCGGTGAGGTTGTACGGCGAAATCGAGTTCTGGTTCGCGATGATCAAAGTCACCACGATTATCGTGATGATTGTCATTGGCCTGGGCGTGATTTTCTTTGGCTTTGGCAATGGCGGGCAGTCGATTGGTTTTAGCAATCTCACAGAGCATGGCGGTTTCTTTGCGGGTGGCTGGAAAGGGTTCCTGACCGCATTGTGTATTGTGGTGGCGTCCTACCAGGGCGTGGAGCTGATTGGCATTACTGCCGGTGAAGCGAAGAATCCGCAGGTGACGCTGCGCAGTGCCGTAGGCAAAGTGTTGTGGCGTATCCTGATTTTCTACGTAGGCGCGATTTTCGTTATCGTCACCATCTTCCCGTGGAATGAAATAGGCAGTAACGGCAGCCCGTTCGTACTGACTTTCGCCAAAATCGGCATTACCGCAGCGGCGGGCATTATCAACTTTGTGGTGCTGACGGCTGCGCTCTCTGGCTGTAACAGCGGCATGTACAGTTGCGGACGTATGCTCTACGCATTGGCGAAAAACCGTCAGTTACCGACGGCGATGGCGAAAGTTTCCCGTCACGGCGTACCGGTTGCGGGTGTGGCAGTATCTATTGCTATCCTGTTAATTGGCTCATGCCTGAACTACATCATTCCCAATCCGCAGCGTGTGTTTGTCTACGTCTACAGTGCCAGCGTGCTTCCGGGGATGGTGCCATGGTTTGTGATATTGATTAGCCAGCTGCGTTTTCGTCGTGCGCATAAAGCGGCAATTGCCAGCCATCCGTTCCGCTCAATCCTGTTCCCGTGGGCCAACTACGTAACAATGGCATTCCTGATTTGCGTTTTGATCGGCATGTACTTTAATGAAGATACGCGTATGTCGCTGTTTGTCGGCATCATCTTTATGCTGACGGTGACGGCGATTTATAAAGTTTTTGGGCTTAATCGCCACGGTAAAGCGCATAAACTGGAGAAATAAGCAGCAAAGCGCACAAACCGTAACCAAACGCGCAATTTATTTAAAAAGGGACTAGACAGAGGGGTGGGAAGTCCGTATTATCCACCCCCGCAACGGCGCTAAGCGCCCGTAGCTCAGCTGGATAGAGCGCTGCCCTCCGGAGGCAGAGGTCTCAGGTTCGAATCCTGTCGGGCGCGCCATTTAGTCCCGGCGCTTGAGCTGCGGTGGTAGTAATACCGCGTAACAAGATTTGTAGTGGTGGCTATAGCTCAGTTGGTAGAGCCCTGGATTGTGATTCCAGTTGTCGTGGGTTCGAATCCCATTAGCCACCCCATTATTAGAAGTTGTGACAATGCGAAGGTGGCGGAATTGGTAGACGCGCTAGCTTCAGGTGTTAGTGTCCTTACGGACGTGGGGGTTCAAGTCCCCCCCCTCGCACCACGACTTTAAAGAATTGAACTAAAAATTCAAAAAGCAGTATTTCGGCGAGTAGCGCAGCTTGGTAGCGCAACTGGTTTGGGACCAGTGGGTCGGAGGTTCGAATCCTCTCTCGCCGACCAATTTTGAACCCCGCTTCGGCGGGGTTTTTTGTTTTCTGTGCATTTCGTCACTTTCCCTTCGCAATAAACGCCCGTAATAACGCATTGCGCCACGGTATGATTTCGCCCTTAACTTATTGAAGGATGACTTCAGGCAAGGAGCGACCATGCTGCAACAGGTTCCAACGCGTGCTTTTCATGTGATGGCGAAACCGAGCGGTTCCGATTGTAATCTGAACTGTGACTACTGTTTTTATCTCGAAAAACAATCCCTTTACCGCGAAAAGCCAGTCACGCATATGGACGATGACACGCTGGAAGCGTATGTCCGTCACTATATCGCTGCCAGCGAAACCCAAAACGAAGTGGCTTTTACCTGGCAGGGCGGCGAACCAACGTTACTCGGGCTGGATTTTTACCGCCGTGCCGTGGCGCTACAGGCGAAATATGGTGCTGGCAGGAAGATAAGTAACAGCTTCCAGACTAACGGCGTGCTGCTTGATGACGAATGGTGTGCATTTCTGGCAGAAAATCATTTTCTTGTTGGGTTATCGCTGGATGGTCCGGCTGAGATCCACAATCAATATCGCGTGACCAAAGGCGGCAGACCAACGCATAAGCTGGTGATGCGTGCCCTGACGCTCCTGCAAAAACATCATGTCGACTATAACGTGCTGGTCTGCGTAAATCGCACCAGTGCGTTACAACCTTTGCAAATCTATGATTTTCTGTGTGATGCAGGCGTTGAGTTTATCCAGTTTATTCCTGTGGTCGAACGCCTGGCTGATGAAACGGCTGTTCATGCTGGACTTAAGCTACATGCTCCCGGCGATATTCAGGGCGAACTGACGGAATGGTCGGTGTGCCCGCAAGAGTTCGGTGAGTTTCTGGTGGCGATTTTCGACCACTGGATTAAGCGCGACGTCGGCAAGATTTTTGTAATGAATATCGAATGGGCGTTCGCCAATTTTGTCGGCGCACCGGGCGCGGTTTGCCATCATCAGCCAACCTGTGGGCGCTCGGTGATTGTTGAGCACAACGGTGACGTTTATGCCTGCGATCACTATGTTTATCCGCAGTATCGACTAGGGAATATGCTTCAGCAGATGATTGCAGAAATGATTGATTCCCCGCAACAGCAGGCATTTGGTGAAGATAAATTCAAGCAGTTACCGGCACAGTGTCGCAGTTGCAACGTGTTAAAAGCGTGCTGGGGAGGCTGCCCGAAACACCGCTTTATGCTCGATGCCAGCGGCAAACCCGGGCTGAATTATTTGTGTGCCGGGTATCAGCGTTATTTCCGCCATCTACCGCCATATCTTAAAGCAATGGCTGATTTGCTGGCGCACGGTCGTCCGGCCAGCGACATTATGCAGGCGCATTTGATGGTGGTGAATAAGTAAAAAAGCGGCCATTTTGTGGCCGCCTGCGGTTGATTGCCGGATAAGGCGTTCACGCCGCATCCGGCAAGGTCAGTGTGGCCCGATGTAGCGATAGCGCCGGCTTAATCAGATTTAATCTGCGCGCGTGGTGGATATTTTTTCAGGATCTCCATATACGCGTGCATTTCGGTCTGTAGCGGTACACCCATTGGGATATGGCGCACGCCGATGGAGTCGCTTTCCTGCGGATCGGTGTACAGGTTAAACACCGACGATCCCGCCGTTTGCATTACTGTGCCGGTGAATCCACCCTGATACCCGCTCTGGGTATACGCGTAAGGTTGCTGAATCAGGACGTGATACTTGAACTCATCCATACGCACAGCAGCGAGTTTACCGTTGAGGAAGTAGTGCTCGGCCTTACGGTTAGACTGACCATTTGTTCCCAGGAAGAAAGATGTCTGGTCCACACCATCGATAAAGGTGGTTTTCGGTACTAAATTCGCTACTTTCGCCCCAGGATGCCCCGCCAGATCCAGCGCCGTAGGGAAGAGATCCGCCAGATCGACAATGCCGTCAGATTTACGCGGTTGGATCATGCCTTTCCAGTAAACGAAGGTTGGCACACGAACGCCGCCTTCCCATGTAGAACCTTTCGCACCGCGGAACGGTGTGCGACCGTGCGGCGGAACTTCGGCTTCCGGACCGTTATCAGAGGTGAACACAATCAGCGTGTTATCAAGCTGACCGTTTTTCTCCAGTGCTTTATACAGATTGGCGAAGATATCGTTCATCTCCACCATGCAGTCGCCGTAAGAGGTGCGCGCCGGAGAGCTACCCGCATATTTCGCATTTGGGTAGTTATCGAAGTGACAGCCGCGAGTGCCGTAGTAGAGGAAGAAAGGCTTATCGCTCTTCGCCATCTTGTCGAGGAACTTAACGCCATATTCCATCCAGCGTTGATCCAGGTCTTCCATATATTTCGGCGTAATGTCGGCAATGGCTTCCTGTTCACCGCCGCGCACGGCATGAACGTCATCTTTGCTGAACGGCAGTTTTTGGATGTATTCAGAACGATCCGGGCTCAGGGCGACTTCCGGGTTGACATGAACATCACGCCATTCGGTATACATATCGGACACCGAGTTAAAGCCGCGGAAATCATCAAAGCCAACGTTCTGCGGCTGCGACTCTTTGTTTTCCCCCATATGCCATTTCCCGATGGCCTGGGTGACGTAGCCCTGATCATGCAGCAACTGCGGCAGCGTGGTTAACCCTTGCAGACCGCCCGGTTGCCCGTACATTGGCGGCATCAGAATGCCGTGGTGGATGGAGTATTGTCCGGTAAGAATCGTGGCGCGGGTTGGGGAAGAACTCGGTTGAGAATACGCCGAAGTTAAAATCAGCCCCTGGCTGGCAACGGCGTCGATATCTGGTGTAGGGTTACCCACCGCCACGCCGCCGCCGTTAAAGCCAACATCCATCCAGCCCACATCATCCAGCAAGAAAACAACCACGTTCGGTTTCTTACCGGTTTTTTTCTCAAGTTCTGCCAGCTTCTGCTGGGTTTCTTTGTCTTGTGCAGGATGCTGCATCACCGGCATCATGTTGTCGGCAATAGTGGTCGCCGGTTTAACCAGATGCTGGTTTGGGTGATCGTATCCGGCAAAGCCTTTGCGTGCGGTGGCGGTTGACGGGGTATCTGCTGCGCTGGCTATGAGAGGAAGAGCTGCGGCGACAGCAACAACAAGAAGTTTGGGTGAAAACGAAAATTCCATGCAAAATGCTCCGGTTTCATGTCGTCAAAATGATGACGTAATTAAGCATTGATAATTGAGATCCCTCTCCCTGACAGGATGATTGCATAAATAATAGTGATAAAAATAAATTATTTATTTATCCAGAAAATGAATTGAAAAATCAGGAGAGCATTTTCAATCCTACCTCTGGCGCAGGTGATATGTAAGGCGGTGATGTTATATCGCGTTGATTATTGATGCTGTTTTTAGTTTTAACGGCAATTAATATATATGTTATTAATTGAATGACTTTTATTATTCATTATATATATGTGTAGAATTGTGCGCAGGAGAAATATTCACTCAGGAAGTTATTACTCAGGAAGCAAAGAGGATTACAGAATTATCTCATAACAAGTGTTAAGGGATGTTATTTCCCGGTTCTCTGTGGCATAATAAACGAGTAGATGCTCATTCCATCTCTTATGTTCGCCTTAGTGCCTCATAAACTCCGGAATGACGCAGAGCCGTTTACGGTGCTTATCGTCCACTGACAGATGTCGCTTATGCCTCATCAGACACCATGGACACAACGTTGAGTGAAGCACCCACTTGTTGTCATACAGACCTGTTTTAACGCCTGCTCCGTAATAAGAGCAGGCGTTTTTTTATGTATCAGAAAGGTCCCGGAGGAGCTTGCCTCCGGGTGAGAAAGAGCTACTGTGGCGGGTTGTTCTGCAACGTTAACATCAAACCGTCGCGACGCATCGCTGCGGCTTCTTCCGGCTTGTGCAGTCTGTCCAGCGCGTCGGCAAGCCATGCGTAATCGTAGGCGTCCGGACGTTGTTTCAGCGCTGCGCGGAAGGCGAGCGATGCTTCCTGCCATTCTCCGTGTTTCATCAGCGACTGACCCAGTGTGCTCCACAACAGCGGGCGATCGCCCACGTTTTTGATCTGTTGGCGCAGCACTTTTTCCAGCTGTTCCGGGTTATTGGTTTTCAGACGCGGGATCGGCAGCAGCAGGCGATCGTCATACTGGCGTTTCAGGCCATCGATGATAATTTGCTGGGCAGTATCATGATCGTCACACTCAATAAGATGTTCCGCCATTGCCACCTGCAAGGCCACCTGATGACGCGTTTTCCGGCTTTGGTTTTTCCACCAGTTACGCAAACCTTCACTACCGTTATCGGCACGCGCCTGATCCATCAGGCCAATCCATGCCTGTTGTTCCAGCATTGCACGATGTTCTTCATCACCAACATGGGCTTTCGCCATTGATGGGATGATATCCAGCAGCGAACTCCATGCACCAGTGCGGATATACGCCTGTTCCGCCAGACGTAATACTTCCGGATGGCGTGGCGTAACTTCCAGCAGCTTATCCACGCCGTGACGTGCTGCATGGTTTTCATTACGGGCCAGTTGCAGACGTACACGGGTGATTTCTACCGGAATGGTGTCATTGCCGGCCAGCTCCGCTGCGCGTTCCAGATGTTGGTTGGCGCGTGCTTCATCACCACGTTGTTGCGCGGCTTCGGCTGCCAGTAGATAGTTCACCACCGGTTGTTCAGCGTGATCGGCATTTTTCGCCATCAGCTTTTCAACTTGCTGATAATCGCCTTCCGCCAGTTTCAGCAGCGCCTGTTCGGTCT
The DNA here is from genome assembly GCF_046486405.1 of Escherichia sp. WS338. Classification (NCBI taxonomy): domain Bacteria; kingdom Pseudomonadati; phylum Pseudomonadota; class Gammaproteobacteria; order Enterobacterales; family Enterobacteriaceae; genus Escherichia; species Escherichia sp. WS338. The sequence goes on from NZ_JBJQLL010000016.1 coordinate 40,028, forward strand.
GCTTACGTGCACGGCGACGCTTACGTCCGACAAACCACCCACGGGTGTGCGCGCCTGTGCGGAAGATTCGCCGCAGTAGCCACTCAATGGCAAACAGCACTACCATCGCCAGAATCAAAATAATCGCGAGGCCCGTGACGCTAGTTTCAATATTGTAGTTGTCGGTCTGGATCAGCACGTAACCCTGATGGCCGGCAATCATCGGGCCAACCACGATCCCCGCAATCAGCAACACAAAGAGCAATAACACTTTTAGCATGGTTATTCTCCTTGCGGCGCGGCTGCCGGAGCATCAGCTTGCGGTGTAGGTGCAGGTGCAGGTGCAGGTTTAGCTTCCGTTGTCCCTGCTGCCGGTTGTGCCAGCAGGTTACGCACGCGGGTCTGCATCAATTTTTCCAGCATCGCCTGGCTTTGCAGGGTTTCCGGAAGATCCATCGAGATATTTTGCTGGCTTAACTGGTCCACCTCGTCGAGGAACGCTTTGGTGGTGGCATCATCAGTATCGTAGTAAGCACGTACCCAGGTGGAGACGTTCTCCAGCGCCTGGCGATAAGTCTCTTCCTGGTGACGCGGTACAGCTTGTGCTGCGACCAGCAGGCGAGAGCGAATATTTTCGCGCAGATAGATATCCTGATTTGGCGCTAACAGCGGTACGGCGGTGTCATCACGACGGCGAATCGTAATGAAGTTGTCCATAAAGTTCTGCCAGCTTTTTTGCAGATTGATACGCCATTCGCTGATGGAACTGGAAAGCTCTTCACCGTCGGAATCCATCGGCGAACCATCGCTGTCATTATCAGCCAGACGCAGATTATCTACCTGATTTGAAAGCTGATTAAGCTTAAGGATGATACCGTCATAATCCACCTGCGATACCGCAGAAAGGCTGGCGATATCATCGGTAATTGCCCGACGAACGGTAATCAGACTCGGGTCATTCATATCCGCCAGGCTGGCATCTGCACTTTTCAGCAACGCTGCAGCGGTCGTGACGTCTTGATCGCTCCACAGCTTCCGTCCTGCGAGTTTCACCAGAAAATCGGCCTGAGCCAGCAGCCAGGTTTTAGCATCGCTGCCGGAAATGGTGGCGACCTTTTGTTGGACTTCATCCAACTGTTTTGCCAGCGTTTCTTGCTGACGATTCGCCTGCTCAAGCTGTACAGCTTGTTGCTTGATAATGCCTTCCAGCTCGGCTTTTTGGCTCTCCTGGGCTTTTTGCAATGCCGTCAGTTGGTTAGCCAGGGCATCGCTGGTGGCGGTCTGATTGACGGCCTGTTGTTTACCCCAGCCATACAAACCGACGCCCGCCGCCAGAGCAATAGCGATAGCCACCGCGCTGAGAATCAATGCGGTATTGTTCTTACTCTTTTTTTCTGTTGCGACAGGTTGTGACGTGGTGTCCACGGCCTCCCTGGTCTCTTCAACCACGGCGGAGGTTTTTTCTTGTTCCGTCATTATGGCTTCCTGTTATGAGAGTTATTGTAATGCCCGTAAAAGCGCATCGTTGTCAGCGTTATCGGCGACCTTAATGTCTTGCCAGCCCAGTTCCCGGGCGAGTTTCGCCAAACGCTCACTGACGACCAATAGTCGACAGCGTAGTAACCAGTGCTCACGATACCATTGTGGGATCAGCGACCAGAGTTGCTGCAACATTTCACCGCTGGTAACAACGACCGTCGTCACCTCGCGGGATTGCCAGCGCATCGCTTCTTCTGCACCATCGTAATGGATTGCGCATCGTTGATAACATTCACAAAAAGTGACCTCAGCACCGCGCGCCGTCAGGGAATCCCCAATTAGCTCACGACCGCCATTGCCACGTAATATCAGCGCACGTTTGCCCGCAATATTTTGTAATTCAGGTAATTGTAGCAAGACTTCGCTGATTTCCCGATCCTGCGGGTAGAGAATCTTCTGTCCGCTTACGGTATGTAGTGCCAGTGCGGTGGTGCGTCCAATGGCGAAATAATCAGGTAGTCGGGGCCATTTACGATCTTGCTGATGCAGCTGTGATTGGGCAAAAGCAACCGCGTGTTGCGAGAGGGCAAACAACAGATCGCTCTCTCCCAGCGCTGCCAGTTGATCAGCAAGTTGCGGTAATTGTCGACCCGGAGAAAACTCAATCAGCGGAAAATGCCAGGCCACCTGCCCCAGTGTGCGCAGACGGCTCACTAACTCTTCTCCTGCGGGAGACGGGCGGGTGACTAGGATAGTCATGCCGGGGCGTCTCCGTTATAGACTTCAGCGAGGATCTCGCGCGCGCCGTTATTCAGTAGCTCTTCTGCCAGCGAAATCCCCATTTGTTCGGCATCTTGCGGCGCACCGCGGCGTTCACCGCGAATAATCAGCGAACCGTCCGGCGCGCCGACCAACGCACGCAGCCAGATTTCGCCATCAATAAGCTCGGCGTAGCTACCAATTGGTACCTGACATCCGCCTTCGAGACGGGTATTCATGGCGCGTTCTGCGGTAACGCGCAGTGCAGTTTCGTGGTGATTCAGCGCGGCAAGCAGCTCGCGAGTGCGTGTATCATCAAGGCGGCATTCAATGCCCACCGCACCTTGTCCTACCGCCGGAAGAGAAATCTCGGGTGGCAACGCGGCGCGAATGCGTGACTCCAGACCTAAACGTTTTAGTCCGGCTACGGCAAGAATGATGGCATCGTATTCGCCGTTATCCAGTTTGCTCAGGCGAGTGCCGACGTTGCCGCGCAGGGAGCGGATAATCAGATCCGGGCGGCGTTCAGCCAGTTGGCACTGGCGACGTAAACTGGACGTCCCGACGATACTGCCTGCCGGTAACGCATCCAGACTGTCATAGTTATTGGACACAAAGGCATCGCGAGGATCTTCACGCTCACAAATAGTGACCAGTCCCAGACCTTGCGGGAATTCAACCGGCACATCTTTCATTGAATGTACGGCGATATCGGCGCGATTTTCGAGGAGCGCGACTTCCAGCTCTTTTACAAATAAGCCTTTTCCGCCTACTTTCGCCAGCGGCGTATCAAGAATCACATCGCCGCGCGTCACCATCGGTACCAGTTCAACGACCAGGCCCGGATGGCTCGCCATCAACTTGTCTTTGACATAGTGTGCCTGCCAGAGTGCAAGTGGGCTTTGGCGTGTGGCAATTCTTAAAACATTGTCTAACATGCTTGTTACCGTCATTATCATCCGTGGTCCATCCTAACATCCTTGCCAGAGCGATGTCAGTGTTGTGGTGAAACGTAGACGCCTGCGCAAACCGTAAAATGAGGTCTGGCAGTGGATCCTGACAGGCGTTTCACGCCGTCGTAATAAGGAATTTACAGAGAATAAACGGTGCTACACTTGTATGTAGCGCATCTTTCTTTACGGTCAATCAGCAAGGTGTTAAATTGATCACGTTTTAGACCATTTTTTCGTCGTGAAACTAAAAAAACCAGGCGCGAAAAGTGGTAACGGTTACCTTTGACATACGAAATATCCCGAATGCCGCGTGTTACCGTTGATGTTGGCGGAATCACAGTCATGACGGGTAGCAAATCAGGCGATACGTCTTGTACCTCTATATTGAGACTCTGAAACAGAGACTGGATGCCATAAATCAATTGCGTGTGGATCGCGCGCTTGCTGCTATGGGGCCTGCATTCCAACAGGTCTACAGTCTACTGCCGACATTGTTGCACTATCACCATCCGCTAATGCCGGGTTACCTTGATGGTAACGTTCCCAAAGGCATTTGCCTTTACACGCCTGATGAAACTCAACGCCACTACCTGAACGAGCTTGAACTGTATCGTGGAATGTCAGTACAGGACCCACCGAAAGGTGAGCTTCCAATTACTGGTGTATACACCATGGGCAGCACCTCGTCCGTAGGGCAAAGTTGTTCCTCTGACCTGGATATCTGGGTCTGTCATCAATCCTGGCTCGATAGCGAAGAGCGCCAGTTGCTACAACGTAAATGTAGTCTGCTGGAAAGCTGGGCCGCCTCGCTGGGTGTGGAAGTCAGCTTCTTCCTGATTGATGAAAACCGTTTCCGTCATAATGAAAGCGGCAGCCTGGGGGGCGAAGATTGTGGCTCCACCCAGCATATACTGCTGCTTGACGAATTTTATCGTACCGCCGTGCGTCTCGCCGGTAAGCGTATTCTGTGGAATATGGTGCCGTGCGACGAAGAAGAGCATTACGACGACTATGTGATGACGCTTTACGCGCAGGGCGTGCTGACGCCAAATGAATGGCTGGATCTTGGTGGCTTAAGCTCACTTTCTGCTGAAGAGTACTTTGGTGCCAGCCTTTGGCAGCTCTACAAGAGTATCGATTCCCCGTACAAAGCGGTACTGAAAACACTGCTGCTGGAAGCCTATTCCTGGGAATACCCGAACCCACGACTGCTGGCGAAAGATATCAAACAGCGTTTGCACGATGGCGAGATTGTATCGTTTGGCCTCGATCCATACTGCATGATGCTGGAGCGTGTTACGGAATACCTGACGGCGATTGAAGATTTCACCCGTCTGGATTTAGTACGCCGCTGCTTCTATTTAAAAGTGTGCGAAAAACTCAGCCGCGAACGCGCCTGCGTAGGCTGGCGTCGTGAAGTGCTAACCCAGTTAGTGAAAGAGTGGGAATGGGACGATGCGCGTCTGGCAATGCTCGATAACCGCGCTAACTGGAAGATTGATCAGGTGCGTGAGGCGCACAACGAGCTGCTCGATGCAATGATGCAGAGCTACCGTAATTTGATCCGCTTTGCGCGTCGCAATAACCTTAGCGTCTCCGCCAGTCCGCAGGATATCGGCGTACTGACACGTAAGCTGTACGCCGCGTTTGAAGCATTGCCAGGTAAAGTGACGCTGGTAAACCCGCAGATTTCGCCCGATCTCTCGGAACCGAATCTGACCTTTATTTATGTGCCGCCGGGCCGGGCTAACCGTTCAGGTTGGTATCTGTATAACCGCGCGCCAAATATTGAGTCGATCATCAGCCATCAGCCGCTGGAATATAACCGTTACCTGAATAAACTGGTGGCGTGGGCATGGTTTAACGGCCTGCTGACCTCGCGCACCCGCTTGTATATTAAAGGCAACGGCATTGTCGATTTGCCTAAGTTGCAGGAGATGGTCGCCGACGTGTCGCACCATTTCCCGCTGCGCCTGCCTGCACCGACGCCAAAAGCGCTCTACAGCCCATGTGAGATTCGCCATCTGGCGATTATCGTTAACCTGGAATATGACCCGACAGCTGCGTTCCGCAATCAGGTGGTGCATTTTGATTTCCGTAAGCTGGACGTCTTCAGCTTTGGCGAGAATCAAAATTGCCTGGTGGGTAGCGTTGACCTGCTGTATCGCAACTCGTGGAACGAAGTGCGTACGCTGCACTTCAACGGTGAGCAGTCGATGATTGAAGCCCTGAAAACCATTCTCGGTAAAATGCATCAGGACGCCGCACCGCCAGATAGCGTGGAAGTCTTCTGTTATAGCCAGCATCTGCGCGGGTTAATCCGTACTCGCGTGCAGCAACTGGTTTCTGAGTGTATTGAACTGCGTCTTTCCAGCACCCGCCAGGAAACCGGACGTTTCAAGGCGCTGCGCGTTTCTGGTCAAACCTGGGGCTTATTCTTCGAACGCCTGAATGTATCGGTACAGAAACTAGAAAATGCCATCGAGTTTTATGGCGCTATTTCGCATAACAAACTGCACGGCCTGTCAGTGCAGGTTGAAACCAATCACGTCAAATTACCGGCGGTGGTGGACGGCTTTGCCAGCGAAGGGATCATCCAGTTCTTCTTCGAAGAAACGCAAGACGAGAATGGCTTTAATATCTACATTCTCGACGAAAGCAACCGGGTTGAGGTGTATCACCACTGCGAAGGCAGCAAAGAGGAGCTGGTGCGTGACGTCAGTCGCTTCTACTCGTCATCGCACGACCGTTTTACCTACGGCTCAAGCTTCATCAACTTCAACCTGCCGCAGTTCTATCAGATTGTGAAGGTTGATGGTCGTGAACAGGTGATTCCGTTCCGCACCAAATCGATTGGCAACATGCCGCCTGCCAATCAGGATCACGACACGCCGCTATTACAGCAGTATTTTTCGTGATGAGCGTGCCGGAAAGCGAGGCTTATCCGGCATGCAATCTTAGCGGAAACTGACTGTTTCACCCGCTTGCTGCGTTGCCGCCTGTTCCAGCAAATCCCAGAAGGTTTCGCCGCTACGATCGCAAATCCACTCATCGCCTTTCAGATCAAAATGGTAGCCGCCCTGTTTGGTTGCCAGCCATACCTGGTGCAGCGGTTCCTGGCGGTTGATAATGATTTTGCTCCCGTTTTCAAAGGTAATGGTCAGTACACCGCCGTTGATTTCGCAGTCGATATCGCTATCGCCATCCCAGTCGTCCAGACGCTCTTCAATGGTCAGCCACAGTTGATCAGCCAGGCGATGAAATTCACTGTCGTTCATTGTTGTATCCTGTTTTTAAGTGATGGCGGCAGTATAGCGGCATGGGGTCAGAGCTTCAAAGTTTGCTCAATGTCTGGTGTTTTGTGGCACTCTTCCTCCGTCGTCAAGATGATGATGTCATCATTGGATGAAAACATGTTCTGATCCAGATTACGTGTCCTGGCCGGACAGGGCGATGCGGTTCGATAAAGTTGGCTACCGATCCAGGTATAAACATAGCGATTGTCATAAGCGAAACGTTCGGTGGTTTTCAATGGTCCATCAATAGCAAAAATTTGAATATCATCGCGTAAACGGGAAGAGCGCATAAAGTAACCATGGCCTTTCCCGGCGTTAATCCGTTGTTTCAGGAAAGGTGCAGAAGAGTCGAGCGTTATTATTTCCAGGGTGTCTTCACCAAAAGGAGACAATTTCGCAATGTACAGATGATTTTTGTACTGCGCGACACGATCGGTGATGGGATGAAATGCTTTCGGGTCAATATCGGGGAGTTTCTCCCATTGACTCCATTGCTGGTCTGTAGAGCGAAGCTTACGCCAGCTAACATCGGTTTCGCCGACGAGAAAAGAGCCTTCGCCATCAGAATATTGAGCAATGTTAACGGATGAGTTATAGGGGATTCCCGTTGGAATAAACGCACCATCCTCAAGAAGTCTGCCGTCAAGCTCACCACTACGGTAGTTTGCCCAATAGCCATATCCTGAATCTTTGGTTTTCCATTTCACCCGCACGGCTTTGGTATTGGGAGTTGGGTAGCGCCAAAGCTGTGAGCCATCGAATGCGTAAACATAACGATCGTCGTGTGCATACCATTTCTTGTAATGGGGGCTATCGCTAAGGTGAGCCTCATGCTCGTCAGGAACACGATAATCCATCAGGATAAGCGGCCCGGAAGAATCGAATACCTGGAGGCCATCTTCTTCTTCACCATCAGCTGGTAATTTGGTCAATAAATAGCCGTGAGTTCTTCCCGCGTTAAAGCGTTTATCTATCACCAAACCAGGATTATCCAGTGTGACGATATTTAGCCTATTTTCGCCAAATCCCGTTTTTTTGATGGTGTACAGCTTGTCCTGATACTGAGCAACGGTATTACTAAGAGGATGAAATTGTTCTGGATCGAGGCCGGGTAGGACTTCTTGCTGGCATTCTGGCCCTTTGCGCCATGAAACAGAGTGTTCCTGCAAAGTGAACGCCGCGCAGCTATTTGCCCTATCTTTGTCCAGATTTCCCTGATTCAGCACCTTCCGGTGCAGGCCGCTTTTATCTCGCCAGGTTAATAACGAACCGGGCATCCAGCGTACGACAGTAAATGTCTCTGGGTCGGCTTTAAGCTGTTCGCCATTGATTATGATTTTGGTCCGTGTACGGGCTAACGTATCCCAGGGGCCAAATGGTACGGCAACGCAGGGGTTAAACGTGGTGGAAAACTTTCCTCGCTGATCCCAGGACTTCTGCGCCAGCACACGGAAACTCTCGGGGTCAGCGAGGCGATGTCCATCGACATATAAGAAATTAGCGTCACGTAATATCAGCCCCAGAAAGTCAGGTTTCCAGGGGGAACGGAATTTCACCTGATGCAGCGTTTTAATATCTAGACTATTTTCTCCGCCATTGTCATCGGTGCGCGTGCCTTCAAAATAGAGACTGTGTTTATCTGCGGCAAAATCACCCCATGCCTTGAACGAGGCGACATCGACGGGAGGTTTGTCTGGCGGGTTTTGCACAACTTCACCCGCGTAGAGGATATAGCGACCATCGCTATGCCAGGAGTAATGAGGATACCAGGCCTGTGCGCCTTCATAGAGGTAGTCGGTTGTCAGATCAGTCAGAGGAGGTACTTTATCCCATTTGTCTAGTGTTGTCGGGTCTATTAATAAATTGGGTAAACGGCGCAAACTTTTGTAATTCACGTCAGGAAGAGAAAGATTTGTTTCTTTATAAGGGCGCAGGTATACCACGCCTTTTCCCTGTTTCTGGTAAATATTATGTTCAGGCGCGGAAAGCCGACATCCCCATGCCGACGATAAAAACAACGAACAAGACAACAAACAAACCACATTGCGAAAGTGCATAAAGCCATCCTGGCGCGAGGTGTTGATCACGAAACTGCTAGCAGAACATAAATCCTCACAAGTAAGCGTAACTCTCGCAGCAAATCGTCACTTTTCAGAATCCATAAAGGTCATCGCTATTTTCTGATAGTTGCTGGAATAAACGTGATATTTTCATTCACGATATAAACACAATCCCGGAACTGCCCCATAGTACGGCTAATAGCATAAAAATATTCCGGATTGACCCCTGGAAGGGAGGCAATGTGGGATTCCGCCCCCCGTTGCCTTCTTTATTGTCTTTCACGAGTTGTACCCAGGTTCCACCACGGGTATCTAACATTCGCCACATTATTACGCTTTCTGCCGAACGTGATTTTTATAGAAATCTATCAATTCATTTTCCCTGTACCATAAAGTTTATCCTTCACATCCTGCCGAACGCGGGTCTTGTACCCCCCGTTGTGAAGATCTTCATACGGAGAAAAAGAATCTTTACTCCACCCCAGCAACACTTTATCGCTAGGCATAAAATGCACGTGCAGGTAATTTTCTCCCCATTCTCTTTTTGGGAGAGGTAACGTCATATTGCGTTTCTCCAGACGCATTCCAGCATTATACTGTGTACGAGTAGTACTTAATGTCCATATAACCTCTGCCGTATCCCCACTGACATCACCGCAACAGGTGATTGAACCGCCACCATTCGCAAAAGCATTCGCGCCCGCCACGCCGTTAACACTGAATCCCAGTATCGGACGGTCAATTTCACTGTGGATTTCCAGTATCACTCCACCTCTTGGTCCTCCCCATACTGCCTGTCCTATATTCCACAACACGACCAGTACTGGAACGACAATTAACGTCCGCCATACCCAGCGCCCCCAGCGGGCATAACCGCGCGTAAGCTTTTGGTCAAATTTTTCCAGTTGGGTAAATAGCCCCATCGATTTTATTCCCTCTTCTCACCTGGTTGGCAAAGTTGCACGTCACTGGCGACTAAGGTCAGACAACGAAATTTCGTGGTACGCCACTCTCTTAAAAGTCCCATGCAGGCGATAAGAACAAGACAACAAACAAACCACATTGCGATAGTGCATAAAGCCATCCTGGCGCGAGGTGCCGATCACGAAACTACCAGCAAAACATAAATCGCCACGTGTAAGCGTTATACTCGCAGCATTTCCTCACTTTTCAGACTTCATAAAGAGTCGCTAAACGCTTGCTTTTACGCCTTCTCCTGCGATGATAGAAAGCAGAAAGCGATGAACTTTACAGGCAATCCATAATGAAAAACGTGTTTAAGGCACTCACTGTATTACTTACTCTCTTCAGCCTGACGGGCTGCGGTCTGAAAGGTCCGCTCTATTTCCCGCCTGCAGATAAAAACGCACCGCCGCCGACCAAACCGGTAGAGATGCAAACGCAATCCACGGTGCCGGATAAAAACGACCGCGCCACTGGCGATGGTCCATCCCAGGTGAATTACTAAAAGTCAGTTTCTGTACCCGCGTGATTGGAGTAAATGATGCAGTTCTCGAAAATGCATGGCCTTGGCAACGATTTTATGGTCGTCGACGCGGTAACGCAGAATGTCTTTTTTTCACCGGAGCTGATTCGTCGCCTGGCGGATCGGCACCTGGGGGTAGGGTTTGACCAGCTGCTGGTGGTTGAGCCGCCGTATGATCCTGAACTGGATTTTCACTATCGCATTTTCAATGCTGATGGCAGTGAAGTGGCGCAGTGCGGCAACGGTGCGCGCTGCTTTGCCCGTTTTGTGCGCCTGAAAGGGCTGACTAATAAGCGCGATATCCGCGTCAGCACCGCCAACGGGCGGATGGTTCTGACCGTCACCGATGATGATCTGGTCCGCGTAAATATGGGCGAACCCAACTTCGAACCTTCCGCCGTGCCGTTTCGCGCTAACAAAGCGGAAAAGACCTATATTATGCGCGCCGCCGAGCAGACAATCTTATGCGGCGTGGTGTCGATGGGAAATCCGCATTGCGTGATTCAGGTCGATGATGTCGATACCGCGGCGGTAGAAACGCTTGGTCCTGTTCTGGAAAGCCACGAACGTTTCCCGGAGCGCGCCAATATCGGTTTTATGCAAGTGGTTAAGCGCGAGCATATTCGTTTACGCGTTTATGAGCGTGGGGCAGGAGAAACCCAGGCCTGCGGCAGCGGCGCGTGTGCGGCGGTTGCAGTAGGGATTCAGCAAGGTTTGCTGGCCGAAGAAGTACGCGTGGAACTCCCCGGCGGTCGTCTTGATATCGCCTGGAAAGGTCCGGGTCACCCGTTATATATGACTGGCCCGGCGGTACATGTCTACGACGGATTTATTCATCTATGAAGCAACCAGGGGAAGAACTGCAGGAAACACTCACGGAGCTTGATGACCGGGCGGTTGTCGATTATCTGATTAAAAATCCTGAGTTTTTTATCCGCAATGCGCGCGCAGTAGAAGCGATACGTGTGCCGCATCCGGTACGCGGCACCGTTTCGTTGGTCGAGTGGCACATGGCCCGCGCACGTAATCACATTCATGTTCTGGAAGAGAACATGGCGTTGTTGATGGAGCAGGCTATCGCCAACGAAGGCCTGTTTTATCGCTTACTCTACTTGCAGCGTAGTCTCACCGCCGCCAGCAGTCTCGACGATATGCTGATGCGCTTTCACCGCTGGGCGCGCGATCTCGGCCTGGCGGGTGCGAGCCTGCGCCTGTTCCCGGATTGCTGGCGTTTAGGTGCGCCGTCGAACCACACTCATCTGGCATTAAGCCGTCAGTCTTTCGAACCGCTGCGTATTCAGCGTTTGGGGCAGGAACAGCACTATCTTGGGCCGCTTAACGGACCGGAGCTGCTGGTGGTGCTACCGGAAGCGAAAGCGGTGGGATCGGTGGCGATGTCGATGCTGGGAAGCGATGCTGATTTGGGTGTCGTGCTGTTTACCAGTCGCGATGCCAGTCACTATCAACAAGGGCAGGGAACGCAGTTACTTCATGAAATTGCGCTGATGTTGCCGGAGCTTCTGGAGCGTTGGATTGAACGCGTATGACCGATTTACACACCGATGTAGAACGCTACCTACGTTATCTGAGCGTGGAGCGTCAGCTTAGCCCGATAACCCTACTTAACTATCAGCGTCAGCTTGAGGCGATCATCAATTTTGCCAGTGAAAACGGCCTGCAAAGCTGGCAGCAATGTGATGTGACGATGGTGCGCAATTTCGCTGTACGCAGCCGCCGTAAAGGGCTGGGAGCTGCAAGTCTGGCGTTACGGCTTTCTGCGCTACGTAGCTTTTTTGACTGGCTGGTCAGCCAGAACGAACTCAAAGCCAACCCGGCGAAAGGTGTTTCGGCACCGAAAGCGCCGCGTCATCTGCCGAAAAACATCGACGTCGATGATATGAATCGGCTGCTGGATATTGATATCAACGATCCCCTCGCCGTGCGCGATCGGGCAATGCTGGAAGTGATGTACGGCGCGGGTCTGCGTCTTTCCGAACTGGTGGGGCTCGATATCAAACACCTCGACCTGGAGTCCGGCGAAGTGTGGGTGATGGGGAAAGGCAGCAAAGAGCGCCGCCTGCCGATTGGTCGCAACGCTGTGGCGTGGATTGAGCACTGGCTTGATTTGCGCGACCTGTTTGGTAGCGAAGACGACGCGCTTTTTCTGTCGAAACTGGGCAAGCGTATCTCCGCGCGTAATGTGCAGAAACGCTTTGCCGAATGGGGCATCAAACAAGGGCTGAATAATCACGTTCACCCGCATAAATTACGTCACTCGTTCGCTACGCATATGCTGGAGTCGAGCGGCGATCTTCGTGGTGTGCAGGAGCTGCTGGGTCATGCCAACCTCTCCACCACGCAAATCTATACTCATCTTGATTTTCAACACCTTGCCTCGGTGTACGATGCGGCGCATCCACGCGCCAAACGGGGGAAATAATGCGTTTTTACCGGCCTTTGGGGCGCATCTCGGCGCTCACCTTTGACCTGGATGATACCCTTTACGATAACCGTCCGGTGATTTTGCGCACCGAGCGAGAGGCGCTTACCTTTGTGCAAAATTATCATCCGGCGCTGCGCAGCTTCCAGAATGAAGATCTGCAACGCCTGCGCCAGGCGGTACGGGAAGCGGAACCCGAGATTTATCACGACGTGACGCGCTGGCGTTTTCGTTCGATTGAACAAGCCATGCTCGACGCCGGGCTGAGTGCCGAAGAAGCCAGTGCAGGCGCACACGCAGCAATGATCAACTTTGCCAAATGGCGCAGCCGAATCGATGTCCCGCAGCAAACCCACGACACCTTAAAACAGCTGGCGAAGAAATGGCCGCTGGTGGCGATCACCAACGGTAACGCCCAGCCGGAGCTGTTTGGTTTAGGGGATTATTTTGAGTTTGTGTTGCGCGCTGGCCCGCACGGGCGCTCAAAACCGTTCAGCGATATGTACTTCCTGGCGGCGGAAAAACTCAACGTGCCGATCGGCGAGATCTTACATGTCGGGGACGATCTCACCACTGACGTGGGTGGGGCAATTCGCAGCGGAATGCAGGCCTGTTGGATCAGACCGGAAAATGGCGATCTGATGCAAACCTGGGACAGCCGTTTACTCCCGCATCTGGAAATTTCCCGGTTGGCATCTCTGACCTCGCTGATATAATCAGCAAATCTGTATATATACCCAGCTTTTTGGCGGAGGGCGTTGCGCTTCTCCGCCCAACCTATTTTTACGCGGCGGTGCCAATGGACGTTTCTTACCTGCTCGACAGCCTTAATGACAAACAGCGCGAAGCGGTGGCCGCGCCACGCAGCAACCTTCTGGTGCTGGCGGGCGCGGGCAGTGGTAAGACGCGCGTACTGGTGCATCGTATCGCCTGGCTGATGAGCGTGGAAAACTGCTCGCCATACTCGATTATGGCGGTAACGTTTACCAACAAAGCGGCGGCGGAGATGCGTCATCGTATCGGGCAGCTGATGGGCACCAGCCAGGGCGGCATGTGGGTCGGCACCTTCCACGGGCTGGCGCACCGTCTGCTGCGTGCGCACCATATGGACGCCAATCTGCCGCAGGATTTTCAGATCCTCGACAGCGAGGACCAGCTACGCCTGCTCAAACGCCTAATCAAGGCGATGAACCTCGACGAGAAGCAGTGGCCGCCGCGCCAGGCAATGTGGTACATCAACAGCCAGAAAGATGAAGGCCTGCGTCCACATCATATTCAAAGCTACGGTAATCCGGTGGAGCAGACCTGGCAGAAGGTGTATCAGGCGTATCAGGAAGCGTGTGACCGCGCGGGCCTGGTGGACTTCGCCGAGCTGCTGCTACGTGCTCACGAGTTGTGGCTTAACAAGCCGCATATCCTTCAGCACTATCGCGAACGGTTTACCAATATCCTGGTGGATGAATTCCAGGATACCAACAACATTCAGTATGCGTGGATCCGCCTGCTGGCGGGCGATACCGGCAAAGTGATGATCGTTGGCGATGACGACCAGTCAATCTACGGCTGGCGTGGGGCGCAGGTCGAGAATATTCAGCGTTTCCTCAATGATTTCCCCGGTGCTGAAACTATCCGTCTGGAGCAGAACTACCGCTCTACCAGCAATATTCTGAGCGCCGCTAACGCCCTGATTGAAAACAATAACGGGCGTCTGGGTAAAAAACTGTGGACCGATGGCGCGGACGGTGAGCCTATTTCCCTCTATTGCGCTTTTAACGAACTCGACGAAGCGCGTTTTGTGGTTAACCGTATCAAGACCTGGCAGGACAATGGCGGGGCGCTTGCCGAGTGCGCCATTCTCTACCGCAGCAACGCCCAGTCGCGTGTACTGGAAGAAGCACTGTTGCAGGCGAGTATGCCGTACCGTATTTACGGCGGGATGCGCTTCTTCGAACGCCAGGAAATCAAAGATGCGCTCTCGTATCTGCGCCTGATTGCCAACCGTAATGACGACGCGGCGTTTGAGCGCGTGGTGAATACACCAACGCGGGGTATTGGTGACCGGACGCTGGACGTGGTACGTCAGACATCGCGCGATCGCCAGTTAACACTCTGGCAGGCATGTCGTGAACTGTTGCAGGAAAAAGCCCTCGCCGGACGTGCTGCCAGTGCCTTACAGCGGTTTATGGAACTGATCGACGCCTTAGCGCAGGAAACTGCCGATATGCCGCTGCATGTACAGACTGACCGGGTAATTAAAGACTCCGGCCTGCGCACAATGTACGAGCAGGAGAAAGGCGAAAAAGGCCAGACGCGTATCGAAAACTTAGAGGAACTGGTAACGGCGACGCGCCAGTTCAGCTACAACGAAGAAGACGAAGATTTAATGCCGCTGCAGGCGTTCCTCTCCCATGCGGCACTGGAAGCGGGCGAGGGGCAGGCGGATACCTGGCAGGATGCGGTGCAGTTGATGACGCTACACTCGGCGAAAGGTCTGGAATTCCCGCAGGTGTTTATCGTTGGTATGGAAGAGGGCATGTTCCCAAGCCAGATGTCGCTGGATGAAGGCGGGCGTCTGGAAGAAGAACGCCGTCTGGCCTACGTTGGCGTAACCCGCGCGATGCAGAAACTGACGCTGACCTACGCGGAAACCCGCCGTCTATATGGCAAAGAGGTTTACCATCGCCCGTCGCGCTTTATCGGTGAGTTGCCGGAAGAGTGTGTGGAAGAGGTGCGCCTGCGCGCCACGGTAAGCCGCCCGGTCAGCCATCAACGGATGGGGACGCCGATGGTCGAGAACGACAGCGGCTACAAGCTCGGCCAGCGCGTACGCCACGCTAAGTTTGGTGAAGGCACCATCGTCAATATGGAAGGCAGCGGTGAGCATAGCCGTTTGCAGGTGGCGTTCCAGGGCCAGGGTATTAAATGGCTGGTGGCGGCTTACGCCCGGTTGGAGACGGTGTGACGTTGCGGGATGCGGTGCGCCACACCGCATTCCGCATCAGCACCTTACTTAGCGCACTTCTTCACATCAATATTCCAGTCAGCACCAGACGCAACCTGATGTTTCTGCGCAAAATTATCCATATTCAGCGCCACGGAAACATTCAATAAGCTGTTCAGATACACCATCGGCTGGCCTTCCGGCACATCGCCGAAGCTTGCGACATACGGCATTTTCCCTGCGTATTTTTGCTGGGAACCTTCGGAAATGGTCACACACAACGTGTCGTTGAGTTTGATTCCTGCCTGTTTCAGCAACTCGTCGCTGATATTGCTCCAGACGTTGCCGTACTGAATATCGAGAATCGGGATATTGCCCTTCACTTCACCTTTTGTTGCTTTTGCTTTCTGATAAGAAAGTTCGACAACTTTTGCAGGAAGCTCTGGCCCCACCTGTTCGAACGTAATCGCTCCGGAAGCCAGACGCGCACCAGTGTAGGCATATACATCGCGACCATGGAAGGTATATGACTTTTCAGAACCTTTCAGGCGGTTAGCTTTTTCGTCGATTTCCCGGACGCTATCAATACCCAGAGTTTGTGCCACCAAAGTGAGCGTACCGTTATCTGGTGAAACGAAGTATTGACCGTTTTTGGTTTTCAGCACTACCGATTTACGGTCAGTGCCTACGCCCGGATCGACCACGCTAACAAACACCGAACCTTGCGGCCAGTAACTGGCAGTCTGATACAGGCGATAAGCGCCTTCCCAGATGTTATACGGTGGAATTTCGTGTGTTAAATCAAAGATTTTAAGATTATGGTCAACGCCGAATGCGACCCCTTTCATCGCCGAGACGGCACCATCTTTCAGGCTAAAATCCGTTTGTAAAATCAAAGCGTTATCCGCATAAGCGGATGATGACCCCAGACAGGTTAATAAAAATAATGTTGCGAGCGTTTTTTTCATTTTTGTTTCCCTTCATTTATCTGATGATTTTCCAGCTGTGTAGCCAGCCCCAGTTTGTCTGGCCTCCTCGAGTGTACAATGTTTAACCTTTCTGCTCGACGGAAATCATGGTGACAAAAGGATAGCGTTGCCACGGGATTGCCTCGCCTTTCATATACATATGTGAAATTGTGCCATCAAGATAAAGCAGCTGCCCAACGTTCAGTTTCGCTTTGGCATAACAGGCAAAATCATAAAAATTTGTCGCCTGCTGGCTCAACAAAAACACGGCGTTCCCATGTTTATTAATCCCAACACCGTTACGAATTTTACGTGAGGCGACGTTGGGATGAATACGCGGATTAATTACACCGTTTTCCATCAACAATGGCCCTGACTGCACCGCAAACTGAATCTCTTTACTGGTTTTAAAGGCATCCAGACGAACGATGCCGACTTTATCTCCCGCGACATAAAACACTCCGCCAGGACGAATAAAGAAATTCCCTTCACCTGAAGCGAGATTTAACGCCACCTTCTGCTGACCGTTTTCGATGTACAAACCGAGCGGCGCATAGCTTTCATCATAGATGCCGCCGTTCATCGCCATCTGCACCTGACCCTGACTATTAATATCCGCCAGCAGAGCATGTAACGTTCCCCACGCTTCGCCATTGGCTTTTTGCCAGTACATTTTCACCCGCTCTGTTTGAGGATTAACGGTATACGCCTGTACGGTCAGCGTCGGATCTGAGGGTGCGCAATCATCAGCGGCAACAGCAAACAAGGGAAGTAAGGTGAGGGTGAGAAAAATCCGTTTGAGATTCAAGGTGATCATTCCTTTACCAATGAATAGCCGATGCGCCATTATAGGCCCTGGATGTGGGATTTTTTTATCCTGTTAGCGACCTTGACGAGTACCAAAAAGCGCGAAGTTCAACTATTGTTCTGTGGTGTTCTGTTGCGTGTTGACGGCAAAATTTTGCTGGCGTAACATGCGCGCACGATCACTCTAAGAGGACATTCGCCTTGGACACACCCAGTAGATACTGGCTCACTATCCTGTCATCCAGGATCAACTCCTAAGGCTATCCCTTTTTGCTGATAGCCTTAGCGGTTGTCAGCGACCTCAATTTTTCCCGTCGCGCTGAGTCAGGCTGTTTAATGGTCTGAAACCCAATTTGTTTCTGTGTGCCCACCGAACTGTCCGATATTTTAAGCATTGGGAGTCCCGGTCATGCTGAGCGCATTTCAACTGGAAAATAACCGACTGACCCGGCTGGAAGTCGAAGAGTCACAACCCCTTGTAAATGCAGTATGGATTGATCTTGTCGAACCGGACGACGACGAGCGACTGCGCGTACAATCTGAACTTGGTCAGAGCCTGGCAACCCGCCCGGAACTGGAAGACATCGAAGCATCGGCACGTTTCTTTGAAGACGATGACGGCCTGCATATTCACTCCTTCTTCTTCTTTGAAGATGCGGAAGATCACGCCGGTAACTCTACTGTGGCATTTACCATCCGTGATGGTCGTCTGTTTACTCTGCGTGAGCGTGAACTGCCTGCATTCCGTCTGTATCGTATGCGCGCCCGTAGCCAGTCAATGGTGGACGGTAACGCCTACGAGCTGCTGTTGGATCTGTTCGAAACCAAAATCGAACAGTTGGCGGATGAAATTGAAAACATCTACAGCGATCTGGAGCAGTTGAGCCGGGTGATTATGGAAGGGCATCAGGGCGATGAGTACGACGAGGCGCTCTCCACGCTGGCGGAACTGGAAGATATCGGCTGGAAAGTTCGCCTGTGTCTGATGGATACCCAGCGTGCGCTCAACTTCCTGGTACGTAAAGCACGCTTACCGGGTGGGCAACTGGAGCAGGCGCGTGAAATCCTGCGAGATATCGAATCCCTGCTGCCGCATAACGAATCCCTGTTCCAGAAGGTGAACTTCCTGATGCAGGCGGCGATGGGCTTTATCAATATCGAGCAGAACCGCATCATCAAAATCTTCTCGGTGGTATCCGTGGTGTTCCTGCCACCGACGCTGGTCGCTTCCAGCTACGGGATGAACTTTGAGTTTATGCCGGAACTGAAGTGGAGCTTCGGCTACCCAGGCGCGATTATCTTTATGATCCTCGCGGGCCTGGCACCGTATCTGTACTTTAAGCGGAAGAACTGGTTGTAATATAAATGCCGGGTAAAGATTGTTCTTTATCCGGCTTATTGCTGAAAATTGTCTTTTTCAAAGTCATGCGGGTTGAACACTCGCTCTATCTTATTTTCCTGGGTTAGTTGATACTCATTGTTATCAGCAATAAAAAAATGAGTATTACGGTAAGGATATTCATTAATAACCATTAAATAGTTTTTTACGATGCAATTATCATTGCTCTTAATCGTCGGGAAACAGTAGAGATCTTCATACGGCCCTTCGATATATTTTTTATAGTCAGTGAAGCCATTACCGATATCAATAACATACCAGGTATGCCAACTACCTTCTGGTAGGGGATGTTGATTTTTAATTTCATTCTGATGCTTCAGATACCAATTTATTTTATCGCTGTCAGTCCATGGCAGATGATCAACGACCAGAAAGACTGAATTGCCAGCATCAGAGTATGTATACAAAATCTGTACAGGACGCAATGTCCATAAATTATAGATGCAGCATAGAAGAAATAAACATAATATAATTTTCTGGAGTTTGCTTTTCATAGATAATTTTCGATTCTTTCTATAGTGTTAAAATTGGTGAAAAAAGGTTTGAAAGCAAAGTCTTTATGCCGTTGTAAAAAGAACCATATGCGAAAAAATCTATATTTGCTATAAGTCTTGTTTTTGATATCAGTTACATCAAGACCGAAGTGGTCCTGTGCTACAAAATGAATTGTTGCACTCCATCCTATAGCGTATTTTTGAAAACTTAAAAGAGATATTTTTTGAGCTGAAATATCATGAACACTGATTCCTAAGCCATTAAAACTGTCCTCGAAGTCATTAAATTTATTTAGTCTTGATGAAAGTAATTCGGTCTTAATCTTTTGTAGGAGAAGAGGCCGGTATCCTATCGTAGGTGTTGAAGAAATATCATTTTCGATACATTCTTTGATTACACGTATTGGGCTATTATAATCATATTTGTTTATTCGTTCATGAAAAGATAAGTTCAATTCCTGGCTATGGAAACTGTTGCCATTTCCATATCTAAAATGATCAATCAGATCCTGGATGAGTGTTTTGTATTGTCCAAAAAAGGAAAACATTTTTGCCAGATCTTTCATTTCTGCAAATAAAATATCAATACATTCACTTTGTGATATTTTTGTTCCAGAAGTTGGAACACTAAAAGCACCATAAGTAGAATTCGGCCCAGGAAAATGGTATTTAATGAGGCGGTAAGGATCAACTTTTGCAGAGATGTCGCTCAAGCCGAGTGAGAGAAAATCTTGTTCTTCCATATCCCCATATTGCATATCATCAGCAGAAAAATCATCGAATAAAGTAATAGTTTCGAAAAGTGTACAGGGCATATTAATTGATGAGCCTAATATGTTGTTCATTTATATTCTCCTTTCTTATAATTAATGGCAATGTTAATTTGATAAGAAATAATAGGCTAAAAAAATTTTAAAAAAGAAATGCACTTCACATTTTTCATTACATTCTGAAGAGAACTTGGTTAATGATTGGTCTTGCTCATCGCTAATAACATAATGCTGAATTTACCAAAAATGAAATTTATTAAAGCAAATGAAAATATACAACGACGTCTGGAAATTCTGCCTTTCCTTATGTGAGTCTCCTGTCAGCATGGCAATATGCCCACTCTCATGCAAGAGTCGGCATATTTTTTCAGAATATATTTATTTTTTATTTGGCCGTTCTACGCTGCGTATAAATCGCATCCATCACAAAAATTGCCAGCGCCACCCAAATAAAGGTGAAAGTCACCATCTTATCGGCACCCGGTTTTTCACCATAAAACGTCACTGCCAACAGGAACATTAGCGTCGGCCCAATGTACTGGAAAAAGCCTAATGTTGAGAGTCGTAAGCGTGTAGCTGCTGCGGTAAAACATAACAGTGGCACGGTGGTGACAATACCGGCGGCGATCAGCAGTAAATTCAGCGACATCGGGTTTTGCCCCATATGGCTGGTTGAGCTGTCGGCAATAGCAAACAGGTAAATCGCCGCCACGGGCAGCAGCCACATGGTTTCGATTAACATGCCGGTTTGCGCTTCAACGGCAATTTTCTTGCGTACCAGGCCGTAGAAGGCAAAACTAAACGCCAGCCCCAGCGCGATGATTGGCAGCGAACCAAAAGTCCAGAGCTGGACCAATACACCACATATCGCCAGAATCACCGCCAGCCATTGCATCCGGCGGAATCGCTCGCCGAGGAAAATCATCCCCAGCACAATGTTCACCAGCGGGTTAATAAAGTAACCAAGGCTCGCTTCCAGCATATGGTGATTGTTCACCGCCCAGATAAACAGTAGCCAGTTGCCACCAATCAGCACGGCAGAGACTGCCAGCATGAAGATTTTCTTTGGTGTCTGAATCAGCGTTTTTAAATAGGACCACTGGCGGCAAATGCTCATCAGCACCACCATAAAGAAAAACGACCAGATCACGCGATGCGTCAGGATCTCATCGGCGGGCACGTAGTAAATCAGCTTGAAGTACGCTGGCGCAATACCCCAAATAAAATAAGCGGCAAGAGCGAGTAATACGCCCTGCCGCGTTTGTTTGGTGTCCATTGGCAAAACTCATTTTTTATTGGTAAAAGCAGTTTACCTGCTTTTACGTTATCAACCTACCATATAGGTGGCGGTGGCACTGGCTATATAAAGCTGTTCTTCATTGTGTAATTCAACGCGGGCAACGGCGACTTTATTGCCTGCACGCAACAGACTACTGGTAGCAGTAAAACGCTCGCCCCTGCCTGGGCGCAGATAATCGACGCGAAGATCAATGGTCCCCATCCGCGATAGCCGCTGGCGTAGTTCATCTTCACTGATGGTTTCGTGGCGGGTTAAGGTACTTCCCACGCACACCAGACCTGCGGCGACATCCAGCGCCGACGCAATGACCCCGCCGTGCAAAATGCTTTGCGCCCAGTTACCCACCATCATTGGCTGATTTTTAAAGGCCAGCTGTGCGAACTCTTTTTCGTAACGCTCCAGTTCCATCCCCAATGCGCGGTTAAATGGCATGTGATAAACAAACATCTCACCCACTAATTTCAGGGCTTGTTCAGCGGTCAGTACGGCAGACATATCATCCTTACACCTCATTGGTTAATGAAATGTTGATTTTATGCTTCTTAATTGTGGTTTTCTACTTTAGGAAGGGATAACTAACGGCAAAGGAGTTAAGTATGTAAAATAGCCCGCAGAAAAATATTCATCTAATCAATAATTCGTTACGGAGAACACGACCGATGCGGACTCTGCAGGGCTGGTTGTTGCCGGTGTTTATGTTGCCTATGGCAGTATATGCACAAGAGGCAACGGTGAAAGAGGTGCATGACGCGCCAGCGGTGCGTGGCAGTATTATTGCCAATATGCTGCAGGAGCATGACAATCCGTTCACGCTCTATCCTTATGACACCAACTACCTCATCTACACCCAAACCAGCGATCTGAACAAAGAAGCGATTGCCAGTTACGACTGGGCGGAAAATGCGCGTAAGGATGAAGTAAAGTTTCAGTTGAGCCTGGCATTTCCGCTGTGGCGTGGGATTTTAGGCCCGAACTCGGTGTTGGGTGCGTCTTATACGCAAAAATCCTGGTGGCAACTGTCCAATAGCGAAGAGTCTTCACCGTTTCGTGAAACTAACTACGAACCGCAATTGTTCCTCGGTTTTGCCACGGATTACAACTTTGCTGGCTGGACGCTGCGCGATGTGGAAATGGGCTACAACCACGACTCAAACGGGCGTTCAGACCCGACTTCCCGCAGCTGGAACCGCCTTTATACCCGCCTGATGGCAGAAAACGGTAACTGGCTGGTAGAGGTGAAGCCGTGGTATGTGGTGGGGAATACGGACGATAACCCGGACATCACCAAATATATGGGCTATTACCAGCTTAAAATCGGCTATCACCTCGGTGATGCGGTACTGAGCGCGAAAGGGCAGTACAACTGGAACACCGGTTACGGTGGTGCGGAGTTAGGCTTAAGTTACCCGATCACCAAACATGTGCGCCTTTATACTCAGGTTTACAGTGGTTACGGCGAATCGCTCATCGACTATAACTTCAACCAGACCCGCGTTGGTGTGGGAGTTATGCTAAACGACCTGTTTTGATGAATGGTTGTCAAATCTGGAATCCAGTATCCAGGATTACCCTCTCAGAGACTAAAAGCATTGCAGTTTCTCGCGCAGGCGCTGAAAATAGCGCCTGTTTTTATTTCAGGCAATCGGGGTGAATGTGGCGCAGGCGGAAGTGTTGAATCTGGAGTCCGGAGCTAAACAGGTTTTACAAGAAACCTTTGGCTACCAACAGTTTCGCCCCGGCCAGGAAGAGATTATCGACACTGTGCTTTCCGGTCGCGATTGCCTGGTCGTCATGCCCACCGGTGGCGGAAAATCCCTTTGCTATCAAATTCCTGCCTTATTGCTAAACGGCCTTACCGTGGTTGTTTCACCGCTGATTTCGTTGATGAAAGATCAGGTGGATCAACTGCAAGCCAACGGCGTGGCGGCGGCGTGCCTTAACTCGACGCAAACCCGCGAACAGCAACTTGAAGTGATGACAGGCTGTCGCACCGGGCAAATTCGTCTGCTTTATATCGCCCCGGAACGCCTGATGCTGGATAACTTTCTTGAGCATCTGGCGCACTGGAATCCGGTGTTATTAGCCGTTGATGAAGCGCACTGTATCTCCCAATGGGGCCACGATTTCCGCCCGGAATATGCCGCGCTCGGTCAGTTGCGCCAGCGGTTCCCGACGCTGCCGTTTATGGCGCTGACCGCCACCGCCGACGACACCACGCGGCAGGATATCGTGCGCCTGCTGGGGCTGAACGATCCGCTGATTCAAATTAGCAGTTTTGACCGTCCGAATATTCGCTACATGTTGATGGAGAAGTTCAAACCGCTCGATCAGCTGATGCGCTACGTGCAGGAACAACGCGGTAAGTCGGGGATTATTTACTGTAATAGTCGTGCGAAAGTAGAAGACACCGCCGCGCGTCTGCAAAGCAAGGGTATCAGCGCAGCGGCTTATCACGCCGGGCTTGAAAACGATGTCCGTGCGGACGTGCAGGAAAAATTCCAGCGCGATGACCTGCAAATTGTGGTGGCGACGGTGGCGTTCGGCATGGGCATCAATAAACCAAACGTTCGCTTCGTGGTGCATTTTGATATTCCGCGCAACATTGAATCCTATTATCAGGAAACCGGACGCGCCGGGCGTGATGGCCTGCCCGCGGAAGCGATGCTGTTTTACGATCCGGCGGATATGGCGTGGCTGCGTCGTTGTCTGGAAGAGAAACCGCAGGGGCAGTTACAGGATATCGAACGTCATAAACTCAATGCGATGGGCGCGTTTGCCGAAGCGCAAACTTGCCGTCGTCTGGTATTGCTGAACTATTTTGGCGAAGGGCGGCAGGAGCCGTGCGGGAACTGCGATATCTGCCTCGATCCGCCGAAACAATACGATGGTTCAACCGATGCTCAGATTGCCCTTTCCACCATTGGTCGTGTGAATCAGCGGTTTGGGATGGGCTATGTGGTGGAAGTGATTCGTGGCGCTAATAACCAGCGTATCCGCGACTATGGTCATGACAAACTGAAAGTCTATGGCATGGGCCGTGATAAAAGCCATGAACATTGGGTGAGCGTGATCCGCCAGCTGATTCACCTCGGCCTGGTGACGCAAAATATTGCCCAGCATTCTGCCCTACAACTGACAGAGGCTGCGCGTCCGGTGCTGCGCGGCGAATCCTCTTTGCAACTTGCCGTGCCGCGTATCGTGGCGCTCAAACCGAAAGCGATGCAGAAATCGTTCGGCGGCAACTATGATCGCAAACTGTTCGCCAAATTACGCAAACTGCGTAAATCGATTGCCGATGAAAGCAATGTCCCGCCGTACGTGGTATTTAACGACGCAACCTTGATTGAGATGGCGGAACAGATGCCGATCACTGCCAGCGAAATGCTCAGCGTTAACGGCGTTGGGATGCGCAAGCTGGAACGCTTTGGCAAACCGTTTATGGCGCTGATTCGTGCGCATGTCGATGGCGATGACGAAGAGTAGTCAGCAGGATAAAAAAGTGCCAGGATGAAGACTCCGTAAACGTTTCCCCCGCGAGTCTAATGTATGTTGATGTTATTCCTCACCGTCGCCATGGTGCACATTGTGGCGCTTATGAGCCCCGGTCCCGATTTCTTCTTTGTTTCTCAGACCGCTGTCAGTCGTTCCCGTAAAGAGGCGATGATGGGCGTGCTGGGCATTACCTGCGGCGTAATGGTCTGGGCAGGGATCGCGTTGCTTGGCCTGCATTTGATTATCGAAAAAATGGCCTGGCTGCATACGCTGATTATGGTGGGCGGTGGCCTGTATCTCTGCTGGATGGGTTATCAGATGCTGCGTAGCGCACTGAAAAAAGAGGTCGTTTCTGCGCCTGCGCCACAGGTAGAACTGGCAAAAAGCGGGCGCAGTTTCCTGAAAGGCTTACTGACCAATCTCGCCAATCCGAAAGCAATTATCTACTTTGGTTCGGTATTCTCGCTGTTTGTCGGCGATAACGTCGGCACCACTGAGCGCTGGGGCATTTTCGCGTTGATTATTATCGAAACACTGGCATGGTTTACGGTGGTTGCCAGCCTGTTTGCTCTACCGCAAATGCGCCGTGGTTATCAACGTCTGGCGAAGTGGATTGATGGTTTTGCCGGGGCGTTATTTGCCGGATTTGGCATTCATTTGATTATTTCTCGTTGATGCCAAACGCTTCATCAGAGTAAGTCGGATAAGGCGTTTATGCCGCATCCGACATTATTTTTCACGCATGCCTCGCCGATGCCAACAACGCTCCTACCAGCATAAACAGCGAGCCAAAAATCTTATTCAATGCCTTCATCTGTTTCGGCCCTTTTATCCATAACGCAATCCGTTGAGCAAGGGTGGCGTAACCGATCATCACAATAATATCGACCACAATAGTGGTGACGCCGAGCACGATATACTGCATCAGTTGTGGCTGCTGCGGCATGATGAATTGCGGAAATAGCGCCGCCAGAAACACAATACTTTTGGGATTGGTGAGATTGACAAAAACTGCGCGCTGGAACAAATGTCGACGCGATTGAGTAGAGGCCAGCGGTTTAAGATCAATTGCGCCAGCGGCGCGCCACTGCTGGATCCCAAGCCAAATCAAGTAAGCTGCGCCTGCCCACTTCAACACTTCAAACGCAATCACTGAGCGGGAAAATAGCGTCCCCAACCCCACGCCAACCAGCACAATATGAATCGCCAGTCCGGTCTGAAGCCCAGCAATAGACGCCACCGCGCCGCGATAACCGTGGTTGAGCGAGGTGGTCATGGTGTTGATTGCGCCAGAGCCTGGCGACAGGCTTAAAATGATCGATGTCAGCAGGTAGGCAAACCACCATTCTAAGGTCATGATGAACTCCCGGTGTGTCTATTTTTGTGCCACAATACGCTACTGTCGCAGCGTTGTGTCAGGCACGCTTAAAAAAACGATTTTACGTGGTTTAAGAGGCAGATTACCCGATGTTTCAGCAGCAAAAAGACTGGGAAACAAGAGAAAACGCGTTTGCTGCTTTTACCATGGGACCGCTGACTGATTTCTGGCGTCAGCGAGATGAAGCAGAGTTTACTGGTGTGGATGACATTCCGGTGCGCTTTGTCCGTTTTCGCGCACAGCACCATGACAGGGTGGTAGTCATCTGCCCGGGGCGTATTGAGAGCTACGTAAAATATGCGGAACTGGCCTACGACCTGTTCCATTTGGGGTTTGATGTCTTAATCATCGACCATCGCGGGCAGGGACGTTCCGGTCGCCTGTTAGCCGATCCGCATCTCGGGCATGTTAATCGCTTTAATGATTATGTTGATGATCTGGCGGCATTCTGGCAACAGGAGGTCCAGCCCGGTCCGTGGCGTAAACGCTATATACTGGCACATTCGATGGGCGGTGCGATCTCCACATTATTTCTGCAACGCCATCCAGGTGTATGTGACGCCATTGCGCTAACTGCGCCAATGTTTGGCATCGTGATTCGTATGCCGTCATTTATGGCACGGCAGATCCTCAACTGGGCCGAAGCGCATCCACGTTTCCGTGATGGCTATGCAATAGGCACCGGGCGCTGGCGCGCGTTGCCTTTTGCTATCAACGTACTGACCCACAGCAGACAGCGCTATCGACGTAACTTACGCTTCTATGCTGATGACCCAACGATTCGCGTCGGTGGGCCGACCTACCATTGGGTACGCGAAAGTATTCTGGCTGGCGAACAGGTGTTAGCCGGTGCGGGTGATGACGCCACGCCAACGCTTCTCTTGCAGGCTGAAGAGGAACGCGTGGTGGATAACCGCATGCACGACCGTTTTTGTGAACTCCGCACCGCTGCGGGCCATCCTGTCGAAGGAGGACGGCCGTTGGTAATTAAAGGTGCTTACCATGAGATCCTTTTTGAAAAGGACGCAATGCGCTCAGTCGCGCTCCACGCTATCGTTGATTTTTTCAACAGGCATAACTCACCCAGCGGAAACCGCTCTACAGAGGTTTAAATTTCTTATGTACCAGGTTGTTGCGTCTGATTTAGATGGCACGTTACTTTCTCCCGACCATACGTTATCCCCTTACGCCAAAGAAACTCTGAAGCTGCTCACCGCGCGCGGCATCAACTTTGTGTTTGCGACCGGCCGTCACCACGTTGATGTGGGGAAAATTCGCGATAATCTGGAGATTAAGTCTTACATGATTACCTCCAATGGCGCGCGCGTTCACGATCTGGATGGCAATCTGATTTTTGCTCATAACCTGGATCGCGACATTGCCAGCGATCTGTTTGGCGTAGTCAACGACAATCCGGACATCATTACTAACGTTTATCGCGACGACGAATGGTTTATGAATCGCCATCGCCCGGAAGAGATGCGCTTTTTCAAAGAAGCGGTGTTCAATTATGCGCTGTATGAGCCGGGATTGCTGGAGCCGGAAGGCGTCAGCAAAGTGTTCTTCACTTGCGATTCTCATGAAAAACTTCTGCCACTGGAGCAAGCGATTAACGCTCGCTGGGGCGATCGCGTCAATGTCAGTTTCTCTACCTTAACCTGCCTGGAAGTCATGGCTGGCGGCGTTTCAAAAGGCCATGCCCTGGAAGCGGTAGCGAAGAAACTGGGCTACAGCCTGCAAGATTGTATTGCCTTTGGCGATGGAATGAACGATGCCGAAATGCTGTCGATGGCGGGGAAAGGCTGCATTATGGGCAGCGCGCATCAACGGCTGAAAGATCTGCATCCAGAGCTGGAAGTGATTGGTACTAACGCCGAAGACGCGGTGCCGCATTATCTGCGTAAGCTCTATTTATCGTAATCGTTCTTTATTTGGTCAGTTGTCAACCTGATACTTCGCTACAATGGATACTCGTTAATCAAAGAGTTTTCCATTGTGGCGCTACTTATCATCACCACGATTCTGTGGGCCTTCTCCTTTAGCTTTTATGGCGAGTACCTTGCGGGGCACGTCGATAGCTATTTTGCGGTGCTGGTGCGCGTTGGTCTGGCGGCACTCGTTTTTCTGCCGTTTCTGCGCACCCGTGGCAATAGCCTGAAAACAGTCGGCCTGTATATGCTGGTGGGCGCGATGCAGCTCGGTGTGATGTATATGCTGAGTTTCCGCGCCTATCTCTACCTGACGGTTTCTGAACTGCTGTTGTTCACCGTACTGACGCCGCTCTACATCACGCTGATTTATGACATCATGAGTAAGCGCCGTCTGCGCTGGGGCTATGCTTTTAGCGCCTTGCTGGCGGTGATTGGTGCCGGGATTATTCGCTATGATCAGGTCACCGACCATTTCTGGACTGGTTTGTTGCTGGTGCAGCTCTCCAATATCACTTTTGCCATCGGCATGGTGGGTTACAAACGTCTGATGGAAACTCGCCCGATGCCGCAGCATAACGCCTTTGCGTGGTTCTATCTTGGCGCGTTCCTGGTGGCAGTGATTGCATGGTTCTTGCTAGGAAATACGCAGAAAATGCCGCAAACCACGTTGCAATGGGGCATTCTGGTGTTTCTTGGCGTGGTGGCTTCCGGGATTGGCTACTTTATGTGGAACTACGGCGCGACGCAGGTGGACGCCGGAACGCTGGGCATTATGAATAATATGCACGTTCCGGCAGGGCTGCTGGTAAACCTGGCTATCTGGCACCAACAGCCGCACTGGCCAACGTTTATTACAGGCGCGCTGGTGATCCTGGCCTCACTGTGGGTGCATCGTAAGTGGGTCGCTCCGCGCTCTTCACAAACGGCAGATGATCGCAGGCGTGATTGCGCGCTGAACGAATAAACGCTTCTGTAATCGGCTGACGCTGCTCGCCATCGCGCACGGCGGCGTACAGTCGGCTCCACAAGCCTTCGCCCAGGGTTTTGGTGACCACCAGACCCTGGCGTTCAAAACTCTCCACCACCCAATGCGGTAGTGCGGCAATACCCATCCGTGCGGCAACCATCTGAATCAACAATAAGGTGTTATCGACGCTTTTCAGTGACGGGCTGACGCCTGCCGGCTGAAGAAAATGCCGCCAGACATCCAGTCGGCTACGCTGCACCGGATAAATCAACAGCGTCTCGCTGGCGAGATCTTCCGGTGTAATTCGCGTTTTCGCCGCCAGTGGATGGTCAGGTGCTAACACCAGACGCACTTCATAGTCGAACATCGGCGAATAATGCAGGCCACTGCGCGGCAGAATATCTGACGTCATCACCAGATCCAGCTCGCCCTGTTGCAACGCAGGCTGCGGATCAAACGTTACGCCCGATTTAAAATCCATCTCCACCTGCGGCCAGTTCTTATGGAAATTTTCTAATGCGGGCGTCAGCCACTGAATACAGCTATGGCACTCTATGGCAATGCGCAGGCGCGTCTGCTGCGGTTCATTGCAGGCTTGCAGTGCCTGGCTAATTTGCGGCAGCACCTGATTTGCCAGTTGCAACAGGATTTCTCCCTGCGGTGTAAAGCGAAGCGGCTGGCTTTTACGCACAAATAGCCGGAAGCCAAGGCGTTGTTCCAGATCGCTAAACTGGTGAGACAGGGCGGATTGCGTTTGATGCAACGTCGCCGCAGCGGCTGCGAGCGAGCCGCAGTTCCGCAACGCTTGTAGCGTTTTCAGGTGTTTTACTTCGATCATGAAAGTCCTTCACTTCGGCATGAATAATTTGCGCTTGAGGAATATACAGTAACCGCCAATTATGGATGTGTAAACATCTGGACGGCTAAATACTAAAAATTCCATAAGGGGCATATAATGACAATTCTTAATCACACCCTCGGTTTCCCTCGCGTTGGCCTGCGTCGCGAGCTGAAAAAAGCGCAAGAGAGTTATTGGGCGGGGAACTCCACGCGTGAAGAACTGCTGGCGGTAGGGCGTGAATTGCGTGCTCGTCACTGGGATCAACAAAAGCAAGCGGGTATCGACCTGCTGCCGGTGGGCGATTTTGCCTGGTACGATCATGTACTGACCACCAGTCTGCTGCTGGGTAATGTTCCGCCACGTCATCAGAACAACGATGGTTCGGTAGATATCGACACCCTGTTCCGTATTGGTCGTGGACGTGCACCGACTGGCGAACCTGCGGCGGCAGCGGAAATGACCAAATGGTTTAACACCAACTATCACTACATGGTGCCGGAGTTCGTTAAAGGCCAACAGTTCAAACTGACCTGGACGCAGCTGCTGGAGGAAGTGGACGAGGCGCTGGCGCTGGGCCACAAGGTGAAACCTGTGCTGCTGGGGCCGGTTACCTACCTGTGGCTGGGTAAAGTGAAAGGTGAACAGTTTGATCGCCTGAGCCTGCTGAACGACATTCTGCCGGTTTATCAGCAAGTGCTGGCAGAACTGGCGAAACGCGGCATCGAGTGGGTACAGATTGATGAACCCGCGTTGGTACTGGAACTGCCGCAGGCGTGGCTGAACGCATACAAACCCGCTTACGACGCGCTCCAGGGACAGGTGAAACTGCTGCTGACCACCTATTTTGAAGGCGTAACGCCAAATCTCGACACGATTACTGCGCTGCCTGTTCAGGGTCTGCATGTCGATCTTGTACATGGTAAAGATGACGTTGCTGAACTGCACAAGCGTCTGCCTTCTGACTGGCTGCTGTCTGCGGGTCTTATCAATGGTCGTAACGTCTGGCGCGCCGATCTTACCGAGAAATATGCGCAAATTAAGGACATTGTCGGCAAACGCGATTTGTGGGTGGCATCTTCCTGCTCGTTGCTGCACAGCCCCATCGACCTGAGCGTGGAAACGCGTCTTGATGCAGAAGTGAAAAGCTGGTTTGCCTTCGCCCTGCAAAAATGTCATGAACTGGCATTGCTGCGCGATGCGCTGAACAGTGGTGATACGGCAGCTCTGGCAGAGTGGAGCGCTCCGATTCAGGCGCGTCGTCACTCTACTCGTGTACATAATCCGGCAGTAGAAAAGCGTCTGGCGGCGATCACCGCTCAGGACAGTCAGCGTGCGAATGTCTATGAAGTGCGTGCTGAAGCCCAGCGTGCGCGTTTTAAACTGCCCGCGTGGCCGACCACCACGATTGGTTCCTTCCCGCAAACCACGGAGATTCGTACCCTGCGTCTGGATTTCAAAAAGGGTAATCTCGACGCCAATAACTACCGTACGGGCATTGCGGAACATATCAAGCAGGCCATTGTTGAGCAGGAACGTTTGGGACTGGATGTGCTGGTACATGGCGAGGCCGAGCGTAATGACATGGTGGAATACTTTGGCGAGCACCTCGACGGGTTTGTCTTTACGCAAAACGGTTGGGTACAGAGCTACGGTTCCCGCTGCGTGAAGCCACCGATTGTTATTGGTGACGTTAGTCGTCCGGCGCCGATTACCGTGGAGTGGGCAAAATATGCGCAATCCCTGACTGATAAACCGGTGAAAGGGATGTTGACCGGCCCGGTGACTATTCTCTGCTGGTCGTTCCCGCGTGAAGATGTCAGCCGTGAAACCATCGCCAAACAAATTGCGCTGGCGCTGCGTGATGAAGTGGCGGACCTGGAAGCCGCTGGAATTGGCATCATTCAGATTGACGAACCGGCATTGCGCGAAGGTTTACCACTGCGTCGCAGCGACTGGGATGCCTATCTCCAGTGGGGCGTGGAGGCTTTCCGTATCAACGCCGCCGTGGCGAAAGATGACACACAAATCCACACTCACATGTGTTACTGCGAGTTCAACGACATCATGGATTCGATTGCGGCGCTGGACGCAGACGTCATCACCATCGAAACCTCGCGTTCCGACATGGAGTTGCTGGAGTCGTTTGAAGAGTTTGATTATCCAAATGAAATCGGTCCTGGTGTCTATGACATTCACTCGCCAAACGTACCGAGCGTGGAATGGATTGAAGCCTTGCTGAAGAAAGCGGCAAAACGCATTCCGGCAGAGCGTCTGTGGGTCAACCCGGACTGTGGCCTGAAAACGCGCGGCTGGCCAGAAACCCGCGCGGCACTGGCGAACATGGTGCAGGCGGCGCAGAATTTGCGTCGGGGGTAAAATCCAAACCGGGTGGTAATACCACCCGGTCTTTTCTCATTACAGCGGCGTCTTCCCAGCATACTGCGTAAACCATTCCAGATATCAGTTCATACCCTGTTTAAGAAAATCTTCTTTATTCCCTTCTCATGAAATAAATTTCGTCATTTCCGCCATTTTTTCTATCTGCCTCTCCATCACATATTAAAAATTACTTGATATCTCTATGTTTTTTAATGAAAAACATATCAACCTATGATCTTTCTTGTGACTAGCTTCACATTTCATACTGATGCATTGGAATGAAATAAAATTTCATGAGATTTTGTGTTTGAGAAAATTATTTCATGAGGTGTGAAATGGACGCAAAGCTGTACATCACTGAGATCATCAATGAATTAACCTTCGTTAAGGACTCTATCCGTGAGGATGACTGCACCAAATTGATCGACGCTATTCAGCAAAGCCAGCGCGTTTTCTGCTATGGCCTGGGACGTGCCGGCTTTTCCATGAAAGCCTTCACCATGCGCCTGATGCATATGGGAAAAGAGGTTTACTTCCTGACGGAAACCATTACGCCGAACTTTGGGCCTGGCGATCTGTTTATCGTTTCTTCCGCTTCCGGTGAGACAGCACAACTGGTGGCACTGGCGAAAAAAGCACGTCAGCTTGGCGGCGCTGTGGCGGTGTTAACCACGAATCGACACGCCACTATCACCGAGTTTGTCGATGTCATCGTGCAAATTAATGCCCCTTCCAAAAATCAAAAAGATTCTGTTTTCCGCTCGGCACAGCCGATGGCGTCGTTGTATGAGCAAGCTTTGCTGGTGATTGCCGATGCATTAGTGATGAAGATGGCTGCTGAAAGTGGTGCGCCGGAAAGTGAACTGTTTAAGCGCCACGCCAATCTGGAATAGTCGTCGCCGTTATTTGCTCGATACCCTACAGGAGAATAAAAATGAGCAAAAAAATAACATCCTTGTTTAACTTCAAGAAGTTGCAGAAATTTTCTTCTGCTCTGATGTTACCAATCGCCATTCTTCCGGCGGCGGGTTTGATTTTAGCCATCGGGATTTCATTTAACATTGAGCTGCTGGCGAATTGCGGCGGCCTGATTTTCGCCAACCTTCCTTTGCTGTTTTGTGTCGGTATTGTGATTGGCCTGACAGGTGATGGTTCTTCATCACTTTCAGCGATTATCAATTACATGATCATGAATGCCACGATGGGAACGCAACTTGGCATTACCGCGGAGTCCGTTGCAGCCAGTAACGGTGACTATGCGATGATCCTCGGGGTACCGACGTTACAAACGGGAGTGTTTGGCGGTTTGATTGTCGCCATCTTTGTTTATCTGCTCTATACCCGCTTCCACAATATTGAATTGCCTCAGTTTCTTGGTTTCTTCGGTGGAAAACGCTTTGTACCTATTATTACGGCGGTGGCGGCAATTATTGTCGGCTATTTATTGCCGTGGCTGTGGATACCGGTACAAAAAGGTCTGGCGTCGCTTTCAACGCTGGTGACCAGTGGGCATAACGCGAACTTCGCGGCCTTTATTTACGCCGTTGGCGAACGTTCGCTGATTCCTTTTGGCCTGCATCATATCTGGAACGTGCCGTTTTATTACAACTTTGGCGACTACATGACCAAATCCGGGCAACTGGTGACGGGCGATATTCCGGTGTTCTTTGCCCAATTGCGCGACGGTGTTCCGTTGACGGCGGGGCTGTTTATGACAGGTCGTTTCCCGATCATGATGTTTGCGTTACCTGCCGCCGCGTTGGCGATGTATCAGGAAGCAAAACCGGAACGTAAGGCGCTGATTAAAGGCCTTTTACTCTCCGGTGCGCTGACCACATTTGTTACCGGGATTACGGAGCCGCTGGAATATGCATTTTTGTTTGCAGCTCCGGTTCTCTACATCATTCACATCTTCTTATATGCCACTTCATTTGTGCTGATGAACATCCTGAATGTGCACATTGGTCATCCTTTTGCTGGCGGTCTTATTGATTTCGTACTGAATGGCGTTATGCCAAACCGCACGCCGTGGTATCTGGTGTTCCTGGCAGGCGCGGGCTATGCAGCGATTTACTACACCGTATTTCGGGTACTGATCCGCAAGTTGAATCTGAAAACACCGGGACGTGAGGATGAAGAGATTGCCGTTGCAACCACATTAACGCGCGAAGAACGTCCATACCAAATCATCGAAGCAGTAGGTGGTTTCGACAATATCGAAGATGTGGATGCCTGCGCAACACGCCTGCGGCTGGCGCTGGTAGACGATAAGAAAGTGAATGAAAAACGGCTGAAGGAGTTGGGGGCTGCGGGTTTAGTGAAACTGGGTGATGGCGGTGTACAGGTGATATTTGGCGGCAAATCGCAAATCCTGCGCGACGAAATCAAAACCGTAATGAGCAGACCGCGCCCGACAGAAATGACAGTGGCCTGTGCTAACTAATTCGAGATTAGCGGGCTGGTTTCAGCCCGCCAGACAGAGAGAGCTGAAGTATGAATTCACAATTACTGGCTAATGCCATCCGAATGTTAAGTGTTGATGCGATCCAGAAAGCGAACTCCGGTCATCCGGGCGCGCCGATGGGGATGGCGGATATTGCCGAAGTGGTCTGGCGTCGTCACCTGCGTCATAACCCAAAAAATCCGCAGTGGTTTAACCGCGACCGCTATGTTCAGTCGAACGGTCACGGCTCCATGTTGATTTACGCTTTGCTGCATCTTACAGGCTACGACCTGTCGATGGATGATATTCGCGACTTTCGTCAGCTCCACTCCCGCACGCCGGGTCATCCAGAATATGGTTATACGCCGGGTGTTGAAACCACCACCGGCCCGTTGGGGCAGGGCGTAGCTAATGCGGTGGGGATGGCGATTGCGGAGAAGGCGCTGGCGGCAGAATTTAACAAACCGGGCTTTAATATTGTTGATCATCACACATGGCTATTTTTGGGTGATGGCTGCCTGATGGAAGGGATCTCCCACGAGGCCTGTGGTCTTGCAGGAACGCTGAAGCTCGGCAATCTGATTGCTATCTGGGACGATAACGGTATTTCGATCGATGGTCACGTAGAAGGCTGGTTCGCTGAAGATACGGCTGCCCGTTTTCGTGCCTACGGCTGGCATGTCATTGAAGGCGTTGATGGTCACGATCCAGAAGCGGTAGATGCTGCGGTGCGTGAAGCGAAAAGCGTCACGGATAAGCCCAGTCTGCTGTGCTGCAAAACGATTATCGGTTTTGGTTCGCCAAATAAAGCCAACAGCCACGATTGCCACGGCTCGGCGCTGGGTGCAGATGAAGTGGCGCTGGTGCGTGAACGTCTGCAATGGCCGTATGCCCCTTTCGAAATTCCTGGTGAAATTTATGCCGAATGGGATGCGACCGAGAAAGGCGCGCAGGTTCAACAGGAATGGGATGCACTGTTTGCCGACTACGCGAAGCAGTGGCCGGAACTGGCGGCGGAGTTTACTCGTCGCATGAAGGGTGATTTGCCTGCTGGCTGGGCCGAGAATATGCAGAAATATGTGCACGATCTGCAATCCCATCCGGCGGCGCTGGCAACCCGTCAGGTCAGCCAGAAATGCCTCAATCACTTCGCGGATATGCTGCCGGAACTGATGGGCGGCTCGGCGGACTTGTCGCCCTCTAACCTGACTCGCCATCAGAAATCGGTTGATTTCACCGGGGAAAATCCGGCGGGGAATTACATCTCCTATGGCGTGCGTGAATTTGGTATGTCGGCCATCATGAACGGTCTTGCGCTGCATGGTGGGTTTATCCCTTACGGCGGTACTTTCCTGATGTTTATGGAATATGCGCGTAATGCACTGCGCATGGCGGCGCTGATGAAGATCCGCTCGGTGTTTGTTTATACCCACGATACCATCGGCCTGGGCGAAGACGGCCCGACACATCAGCCCGTTGAGCAACTGGCGTCGCTGCGTCTGACGCCGAATATGGAAACCTGGCGCGGTTGCGATCAGGTGGAAGTGGCGGTGGCCTGGCAACAGGCGATTGAGCGCAAAGATGGCCCAACGTCGTTGGTATTAACGCGCCAACCTCTGGCGCAACAGCCGCGCACCGCTGCACAGTTGGCAGAGATTGCGCGTGGTGGTTATGTACTGAGTGATTGTGACGGTCAGCCTGAGATGATCCTCATTTCTGCGGGTTCAGAGATTGAGTTAGTGGTCAGCGCCGCAAAAGCGTTAACGGAAGAAGGGCGTAAAGTTCGCGTGGTTTCCCTGCCGTGTACCGAGCGTTTCGATAATCAGGATGCGGCGTACAAAGAGTCGGTATTGCCAAAAGCTGTACGCAAACGTCTGGCGGTAGAAGCCAGCATCGCCGGATTCTGGGAACGCTACGTGGGCCTGGACGGTAAAGTGATCGGCATGACGAGCTTTGGTGAGTCTGCTCCGGCGAATGTGTTGTTCAAACACTTTGGTTTTACGCCGGAAAATGTCCTGGCGCAGGCGCGTGAGCTACTGAACAGCTAAACCTGCACAAGGGGTGAAAGGATGACCTTTTACCCCTTGAAACGGGAGCCGAGAAACTCTTCACGGGTGCGGTATTTCTCGTAATGCGCCTTGTTTTTATACATAAACAACAGCACCAGCATATCAATAACGCCCATTGCCGGAACGCGAGTGGAGTCGAAGGCTTCAAAGAAGATTTTATCGCTGACCGCGGTATTGAGTTGATGGGTGGAGAGTTTTGATAACGGAGATTTAATATAGTTAGTGATACAAACGGATTTGGCACCGCGCTCTTTCACCACTTTAAAGATATCGACCATTAAGTTGGTGCTGCCAGAGTTAGAAATACCAATCGCCAGGTCGCGTTTCCCCATAGAATATGCCGCATTAATTTGCATTTCCGGGCTGACGTGAACAACGGTTTTTAATCCGAGTTGGCTGAATTTATAAGCACCATAAACGGCCAGAGGGTTTGAATTTCCGGCAGCAAAAAAGAAAATAGTATCGCAATTAGCAAGTAGTTTGAGAATGGACTCAAGCACTTCGGCATTAAAAAATTGCGTTGATTGTATTAAATCTTCGGCCTGTTTTTTTAATAAAAATGTGGCCAGCGACGTTATATCGGTAAAATCGGTATTATCAGGATAGCTATTGTCAGGATTAATGACTTCTTTTGCTAATGCAATTTTTAAATGGTAATAACCCTGATAACCTAATTTCTTACAGGTGCGTACGATAGTCGCTTCACTGGCATGGCTTTTTTCTGATAGTTCAGTGACACTATAGTTCACGACTTCATGTGCGTGGCTAAGAATATAGTCAGCGACCTTTTTTTCCGCCTGATGCAGTGTAGGGTAATTGCTTTGAATCAGACTTTTTACGGTTATGTTATTCATAATTAGTAAATTTCATTCTGACAGAAAGTGCTGATTATAACATAGTTTTCAGGCGTGGATAGGTGTGAAAAAAATGAAGGTGTGCAGTGAACGTAATGATTAACAGACCGGTTAATTTTCATGAATTACGTCAACTGCACAAAAATAATTTAAACGGGCGCTCTAATTAAAGCAAGACTTATATTTTTATCATTGTATTGTCAATTAAATACAAATCGTGTCATTAATTGTGGGTTTCTTAAATATTCTATGCACCACTGACAGGCTTTGCCCATACCATCGGAACGAGCGGCAAGAAATAACTTGGTGGCGTGTTTATGTTCGCGCATTGGCTTTTTAAGCAATTTACCGCTGTTCAATAACGGCAATGCCAGATGATGTGGAATATAACCAATACCGACGTTTTGTTCTATTAAGGCGATTGCCGTAGCGAAGTCAGGAACAAAAATGGGTTTTTGTCCTTCCAACAACCAGGCTTGCATCGGTGGGAAGTTAACGGAGGTATCGCGGATACAAACCGCTGGATAATGACGCAATTCACTGTTTTCTAATGGATGCCGCTTCGCTGCCAGTGGGTGGAGTGGGCTGACGACAAAATCCCATTCCATTTGTCCGACCGGTTCGCTAATGATGCCTTCACTGCTTGGTACTGCATGAGGAGCACCGTAGACCAGATCAGCACGCTTACTGTACAGCGCATCCCAGCAGCCGTTGTATACCTCAAGATCTACCGTCAGTGTTGTTGATGTGAATTGCCGTTCAAAATCTCGAATAAATGCCACCAGCAAATCACCAGGAATAATATTGTTTACCGCAATTGTCAGTTCACGCTCAATACCATCGTGAATCAGCACTGTGTTGCGCTTTAATGCTTCCAGGTCGCCAAGAATAGTTTTGCTATGTTCGATGAAGTAACTTCCCGCTGGCGATAATTCAATATAGCGTCCCTTACGAATGAACAGTTCAACGCCCAGGCTCTCTTCCGCTTTCTTGATGGTGTAACTGATAGCGGAAGGGACTTTATTTAACTGCTCGGCTGCGGTGGTAATGCTCTGGTGTCTGGCGACCAGATGAATAACACGAAGCGTTTCGTCTGAGATGAACATAAGGCTCCCTGGTCAGTGGTAAAGTGGCTGAATCTCTCCAGATTCAGCCGTAATCATTGCCTGAGTATACCCAGGAATTAGCGGTGTTGACTTGCCCGACTGAGAATCGCATACGCGATACATGCCACCAGAATCGAGTCTACCGAAGGGATCGTCGTCAGGGTGAATAAGCCTTTTACGGTCATAAAGCCAACCGCTGCGCCTATGATCCATGCTGCGAATGTCAGCACTTTAATCTGTGACTCCTGGGCTAACACTGACTCTTGATAGCCATTACGGCGATAAAGGAAAAAGTCAGCGATATAAATTCCGGCAACGGGTGGCGTGGCGATACCCAGGAACAGCAGAAACGGAATAAACCACGCCATAATATCCATACTGCCTACGATGGCGGAAAGGATACCCAGCGCCACGGTAATCTGCCATTTGGGAAAGCGGGTAAGCAGTGTGGAAACCACCAGCGTGCCCTGGAACATATTGCCCGCGTTACCGGTGACGCAGGCGAAAATCAACAACAGCGCCGCAGGCAGAACCGCACCGAATACCGCCATCGCACCCAGTAAAGATCCCTGACCACTAATGGCGCTCGGCGTTGCACCCGCCCAGTAGAGCAGAGGGTAGGCAACCAGAAACGTCACGCCTGCGGCAATCAGCGCATGTTTGCGGTTATGCACAAAACTACCGAAATCAGGCAGTGTGGCAACCAGCACAATAATGGTGCCAACAACGGTGGAAACGGCGACACCTGTATTCATCTCCACAATCGCCGCTGGTACTGCCACTTCGGTATGGGTTGCCACATAGAGGATGTAACACAGCACCAGCGCGATAACCGGCACGGCAACCTGGGCAATTTTTCCCAGAACGGCAAAGCCAAATGCCGTAGAGGCGACAAAAATGACACAGCCAGCCGCCACTAACAGTGCCAGTGGAACTTCCAGTCCATGTTGAGCCAGTAAGTCATGTACCGAATGACCAAACATATTGGCGGTAACGGCAATCCAGCCGAACAGACTTATCGCCATCAAAATGTTAATGGCGATGGCCCCTTTTTCGCCAAACGAATATTTCACAATGCCATACGTTGGCAGGCGGGCTTTTTCTCCCACGCTAATGGTGATGGCTGAAAGTAAGGTCAGAATGACGCCGCCTAACAATACGACGCTAATTAAACTGCCGCTGGAAAGTTGATTGCCGAGGCTTGAGGATGACAACAGCACAGGTGTGACGGCAATACCCAGCAAAATCATGGCAATACGCAATCCTGATGCCGTATTCAGATTCTCTTCTTTTTTACGCATAGTATGTTCCCTTTATAAATGCGCGTTACACAGTATGAAAATGCCCGGTGTATTTGCGCCAGCTGCCCAGTTCTGTAATTTCCCGTTGGCCTTCGGTCAGCCAGTTTTCTGCCAGTACGCCCAGCACTTCGCTACCATCGGCAAGTTTGATTTTGCCAATTGCCAGCCCAGCGGGTTCGCTCATTAACAGAGCGGCAAAACTGGCCAGCGGTAATTGCCAAATTTCTACGTCGACGTGTGTTCCTCCTTCATTCACGCGAATCATTCCCGGATGGCGATCATTAATACTCCACAACCGGTAATGGGCGTCAGTTCGGTCTTCACGGACAAAAATACCGCCCGCTTTTTGCATATTTGGGTTGAGTTCCAGGCCGCGCATCAGCGTTCCGTTAACGGCTAAAAGCGTTGTAGTCATTGTGTTCTCCAGAGAATTAAAGGGTTATCCATGTACCGCTCTGATGCGCCAGGGCTGCTTTTATGGTTTGCGGTGAAGTAATCAGGCCGCTGGCCTGTTTGCCTTGTTGCTGGCTGGCATTGATGAAATCAACAATGGCTTCCACTTTGGGTTGCATACTGCCGACACCAAACTGACCTTCCCGCAACAGCGTTTGCGCTTCGGCAATGCTGATAGCGTCGAGCCACTGTTGTTGTGGTGTACCAAAGTTAATCGCCACTTTTTCTACACCGGTGGGGATCACCAGCAGATCTGCGCCTAACTGACTGGCGAGCAGCGCGGAGGCCAGATCTTTATCGATCACGGCTTCTACACCTTTCAGTTGTTGCCCGTCTCGCACCACCGGAATACCGCCGCCGCCGCAGGCAATAACCAGATATCCCTGGCGCACCAGGTGAGCGATGGTGTCGTGCTCAATAATTTCCAGTGGTGCAGGAGAGGGAACTGTACGCCGCCAACCACGCCCGGCGTCCTCCATCAGCGTCCAGCCGAGTTGTTGTTGGCGTTGTTGGGCCGTTGCTTCATCGAGAAACGCGCCAATTGGTTTACTGGGGCTGGCGAAAGCATCGTCATGTGGGCTAACTCGCGTTTGTGTCACCAGGGCAATTACCGGTTTGTTTATGCCACGGCGAGCCAATTCGTTATGCAGCGCTTTCTGGAACATGTAGCCAATTGCACCTTGTGTATCACCCACGGCGTAATCAAGTGGAACCGGAGAAACTTCGTTACTGGCGAGTTCAGAGCGGCGCAGAATAAAGCCCACCTGCGGGCCATTACCGTGGGTTAGTACCAGGTCCCATCCGGCTTCAACCATATCAACGATATGTTGCACGCTTTCCATCACTGCAACATATTGATCGGGAATACTATTGCGTTGCTCGTCCTGAATGAGCGCATTGCCGCCAACTGCGACAACAGCCATTGGCTTAACCATGATGGTTCTCCTTTGCGACGATCTCCGCCAGTGCACGTACAGCGGCGACAAAACAGGCCATCGGCGCAGTGGTGATCCCAGCACCAATTTGCCCGACCCCCGCTTGTTTGTGGGCGATACCCGTATTGATGACCGGTAAAATGCCGCGATCGGTCACTTTACGCGCATCAATCCCTGCTGCGGTGGGGGCAAAATTGAGGGCTGGAAGTGTAAATGCGGGGTTACCGCCGAGGGTGATGGCTTGCATCCGACGGCTGTTATTGGTGGCATCGGCAGGGGTGCCTCCCACAAATTTGACGATCGCCGGAGACGACGCCATCGCGAAGCCACCCACACCTGCGGTTTCAGTAATTGCGCTATCACCCAGGTCAGCAGCAGCATCGTCAACGCCAAATCCGGGGAAGAACAGACCTTCAACGGCATTGGCAGGAGCCTGGAACCAGCGATCGCCAGTACCGGAAAGCCGAATACCAAAATTCACCCCGTTACGCGCCATCACCGTAACCATTGAACTGAACGGTACATTGGCGGCGGCATCCATCATTGCTTTACAGGCAGCCATCGACAGATTGAGGAAGAAGTGATCGTTACCGGTGATAAATGCCACGACGCGCTGGATATGTTCCTGTGGAAGAGAGCAGGCCAGCAATGCCGGGAGCAGGCGCTTAATCAGCAAACCGGTAGCGGCAGCATTGCGGTTATGAACTTCATCCCCCATATGCAGCGCCTGCGCCATTAATGGCTTGAGTTCCAGCTCGCCGTGTTGTGCGATTGCTGCTTTCATTGCCGGCGCCAGTTCATCGCGCATCCAGGCCAGACGATTGAGAACTTCATCGTTATTGGCGCCAAAACGGAGAACCTTACCCAGACCTTCATTGAAATTGCTAAAAGTACGGTGGCCGTTGGTTTTGTTTTCTACCACCCATAACGGCATCGACGGGCTGATGATGCCAGCCATTGGGCCAACCGCGTGATAATGATGACAAGGGGCAAGGTCGATTTCGCCTGCGTTTATCTGGTTTTCAGCGTCTTGCTGGCTGGTGGCCCAACCTTCGTACAGCATGGCACCAATAATCGCCCCTTTTACCGGACCACACATCTCTTCCCAGGCAATCGGCGGGCCAGAGTGCAAAATACGTTTTTGTTCAGCCATTGCTGGAATGGCCTCTTTAGCGAGCATGACATCCACCAGCATGGGCTGTGCTTCGAGATAACGTGTCATGGCGATTTGGTTGGCATTTTCTACCAGGGGATGACGTAGCAACGATGCCAGATCCAATCCAGCGTCAATATCGCCTTGTGCTGGTGGCTGCCAGTTGAGTGCAATTGCGCTTCCCCCGGCATGTTGAATATTGTCAGCAAAACTGTGTAGTCCCGCGTTCACAACCTTCAAAGGCTGATTAAATAAGGTATTCATGCGTTTAGCCCCTTTTTCTGCAACTGAGTCTGTGCAACGGTGCTGGCCCATAGCGCCGCCTGTGCATTGCTGCTGGCGATGATGACCCCTGCATTTTGTAGTGCTCTTATCTGCTGACTGCGTATTTGCGGATCAGCTTCCGTTCCGCAAACGTGCGCAATCAGCAACGGTGCGTTATTCATGTCGATGTGTGAAAGTTGGTCCAGTAATTCGCTGGCAGGCGTCGTGGAAGCGCCATAACCAAGTACCAGGTCGAATAACACGACGGCAGTGTGTGAGTCGTTGAGTTCGTTGAGCAGACGTTGATTGCGCAGAGTCGGGTCGATCATTGGATGCGGTTTGCCACGGGTGAAATCATCGTCGCCCATATCGATCAACGTGTGATCTTCGCTTTGCCAGATATTTGCCAGAGCACGATTACCCGCAACTGGCGTATTGGAAGCTGCGCTGAATCCCTTTTGTTGGCAGATAAGTTGCGCTTCGTAGCAGAAGGTTCCTCCGGCGAAAACACCGCGTATCGCCTGGCGATGGGCTGGCAGGCGCTGGCAGGCGTTTTGTAACATTGTGAGATCGTCGCAGGGTACATCGGTTTCGACAGCCGGAAGTGGCTGAACATTCAGTAACGCCACAGCGATGTCGGCGGCGCTGGCAAGTGTGGTGGCCGCG
This sequence comes from Escherichia sp. WS338, assembly GCF_046486405.1. Lineage (NCBI taxonomy): Bacteria > Pseudomonadati > Pseudomonadota > Gammaproteobacteria > Enterobacterales > Enterobacteriaceae > Escherichia > Escherichia sp. WS338. The sequence continues at coordinate 83,391 of NZ_JBJQLL010000016.1, forward strand.
GTGATATTGGGACGTGCCAGATCATGCGGATTCGCCCCGAGGAAATTCACCACTACGGGTTTTCCACAAGCCTCGGCACGCTCCAGAATAGTCCGGGCAACGATCGGTGAAGGCGGTTTTGAAATAAGCACAATTACGCGAGTTTCATCGTCTTGCGCCAGCGCATCTAAAGCGAAGAGCATCGATATTCCACCAATCTCTTCACTGAGATCATGTCCGCCTGTTCCCAACGCCTGAGAAATACCCACTCCGAGCTGGTCGATTCGGCAAGTCACTTCCTGTAGCCCGGTGCCTGACGCGCCAATAACACCAATCGCTCCACGTTTCACCACATTGGCGAAGCCTAACGGAATGCCGTTAACAATGGCGGTTCCACAGTCAGGTCCCATTACGATGCGCTGACGTTCTCGGGCAAGTGTTTTGATGGATTTTTCCTGCGCGATACTGACGTTATCGCTGAACATCATCACGTTCATTCCGAGGTTTAACGCTTTAATTGCTTCGGCGGCGGCGTAGTCTCCCGGTACAGAAATGAGTGCCAGGTTGGCTTCGGGTTCGGCTTCCAGTGCCATTTCCAGGCTGACCTTTTCCGGTGTTTTAATGCCACTACCCGTTTCATCATCGGGTTTGCTGGTCAGACGTTGCTGGGCCAGTATCAGTGCTTCATTGCAAATATCTTCTTCACCCATGACTGCAATCACTAAATCATTGGGACTGGCGTTGATTTCGTTACCCAGACCCGCATCGCGCAATTGTTCGAGATTATTGGGCGTTCCCATGACGACCGAGGCCTGTTGAATACCGGGCAACTTGCTGATTTGCGCGGAAATCTGCATCAGAGAAACTGAGTCCTGATAAAGATTACTGAAAACTTTATATTTAACTTTCATGCTGTTACGCCTGTTTCATTCCGCCCGATAGCAAAATTCGGGCAAAGCATCCCCGTGTAGCCCCATAAACGGGCTACGAGAGAAAAGGTTGAAATCAATTCATGGTGTTCAGGGTTCGAAAGCCATGCAGCATTCCTGCAAGGCAATCTACTCCTGACGTTGCGCCAAATTGCATGACCTGTTCTGCACAGGATGCGATTGTCATTGCCGATGCGCTCCCAACCAGTTGTGCGAGTAACTGGCAAATCGGTTCTGAAAAATGTCCCTGAAGCGCACGCTCCAGATAATGACGACTGATATCCGTGGTGTTGTGCGCATGTTGATCAATTGCCTGCTGCAACCGGTATTGATGATCGGCAAGTGGTGCAGGGAGTTGCCATAACCAGAGTGCTGCCAGATAGCCCAACAAATAGTCATCTCCATCGGGCGTTAAGCCTTTACCAAAGCCGATCAGTTGTGGCACCTGGCGTTCCAGCGCATCTGGATGTTCCATAATCGCTAATCCCTGGTGCGTGAGACTATCCGGCAGGTGCAATGTGCTTTGAACGTTATGTTCCAGACAAAATAAAAGCCGTTGCGATGCCATCGTTGGGTAGTGCTGGAAAACCAAAGGGAATGTCTCAAGTGTCAGCATTCCCCCCACAAATGGCGACTGCCAGAGCGTTGCGTTATCGAGCGCCACACAAAATCGGGGTGTCCGCAGTAAGCCTGGGGTTAACTGAATGGGATCTGAATGGGCAATCTCTCTTCGCCAGTCCCAACATTCAGGTAGCCAGACTCTGGCAGCATCAGGGAGATTCAGATACGTTTGCGCACACAACAGAGTGATGAATGTTCCCGCGTCTGAATACAGATTTACCGCATGTTTAAAAGCGCTATGCAGACGTAAATCTTGCGTTTCATTCTGCGGGAAAAGATATCCCAACGACGATGCGCAAAGCGTAACCTGTACCATCGGCGTTAGCCTTCCAGACCTGCAATAATGGCTTTGGAATCAGTAACCCAACCGAAAATGGCACCTTGTGCTTTGATCATCTCGAGGGCGTATTTCTGAAATTCCGGGAAATAGGAGCCGACACAATCTTCCGGGATAATACATTCATAGCCACGATCATTTGCTTCGCGCACGGTGGTGGTTACGCAAACTTCGGTTGTTACACCACAAACTATCAGCGTCTTGATACCGTGGTTTTGCAAAATCAGATGTAAGTCGGTTTGATAAAAAGCGCCTTTGCCAGGCTTATCAATCACCGGTTCGCCTGCCACCGGGTACAGTTCAGGAATGATGTCATGACCTGCTTCACCTCTGACCAGAATGCGTCCCATCGGTCCTGGTTCACCAATAAAGGTTTTTCCGCCGCGCGTCAGTTTGGCTGGCGGGCAGTCGCTTAAGTCTGCACGATGGCCTTCACGAGTATGAATAACCATAATTCCTTTTTGACGTGCGGCTGCCAGCACCTCTGTACATGGTGCGATAGCCGTGCGTACCCGTGAAACATCATTGCCCAGTGCCTCACCGAAGCCCCCTGCTTCGACAAAGTCACGCTGCATGTCGATCATGACCAGTGCAGTTGTGCGCGGATCAAAAGGTAATTCAAAGGGTTGAGCCTGAAAAATGGATTGCGTCATGGTAAATCTCCTGTCTGATGTTTAAACGATCCAGTTGTTCTGAGAACGAGTATTCAGGAGAAAAGCGGCACAAAACAGGAAAAAAGTTTGCCGCACAGCAACGAAATTTTTGCATTCAGCAGGTGGTGTGATGACGAATGTGAAGGGAGTCAAAGAGTGGCATACAGCAACAAATTTTTTGATGCTGTATGGTTTTGAGATTAAAAAAATCGTTGAAATTGTGTGAGCTTAATCATCAGATTTAGCGACTATGGCGTTACTTTTTAACACCATACTGTGTAAACCATTCCAGCATACGCTGCCAGCCATCTTTCGCAGATTCGGCATGATAGCTCGGGCGATAATCGGCGTTGAATGCATGCCCGGCATCCGGGTAGACGATAATCTCTGCTTTCGCATTAGCAGCCCGCAGCGCCTGGCGCATGGTTTCAACGCTCTCCTGCGGAATGCTGTTATCCTGACCACCATATAAGCCGAGAACCGGCGCGTTAAGATCGGTTGCGATATCAACAGGTTGTTTCGGTGAATTCAGCGACTTATCGCCCGTCAGTTTGCCGTACCACGCCACTGCGGCTTTTAGCTGTGGATTATGCGCGGCATACAGCCAGGTGATACGTCCACCCCAGCAGAATCCGGTGATCATTAAACGATGAACATCGCCGCCGTTGCGGGAAGCCCAACTGGCGACATGATCGAGATCGGCCAGCACCTGCGAGTCAGGCACTTTTGCTACCAGACCGCTAAGCAACGTGGGGATATCGGCAAAATCATTCGGATCGCCTTCGCGGAAGTAAAGTTCAGGTGCAATAGCCAGATACCCCTCCAGCGCCAGACGGCGACAAATGTCGCGGATATGTTCATGCACGCCAAAAATTTCCTGCACTACAATGACCACTGGCAGTGGGCCATCGCTTTGCTTTGGTCTGGCATGGTAAGCAGGCATGTTATCCCCTTGTGAAGGGATAGAGGTGAAGCCCGCCACAATCGCGTCGTCCGGAGTCTGAACGATGGTCGAAGCGAGAGGCGATGCAGCAGGTGCAAATCCAGATTGTTGTGTTGTTGCCATGGTATTCTCCGTACCCTTATAAAAATGTTGCGCAATGTTAACTATAGTCAGCATGCAACAAATCACATTGCCTGAATCGGCTCATCTTTTATGCAGTCCTGCAGAATGAAGAGTGATTTATGTGATTTGCATCACTTTTGATGGGTAAATTTATGCAACGCATTTGCATCATGGTGATGAGTATCACGAAAAAATGTTAAACCCTTCGGTAAAGTGTCTTTTTGCTTCTTCTGACTAAACCGATTCACAGAGGAGTTGTATATGTCCAAGTCTGATGTTTTTCATCTCGGCCTCACTAAAAACGATTTACAAGGGGCTACGCTTGCCATCGTCCCTGGCGACCCGGATCGTGTGGAAAAGATCGCCGCGCTGATGGATAAGCCGGTTAAGCTGGCATCTCACCGCGAATTCACCACCTGGCGTGCAGAGCTGGATGGTAAACCTGTTATCGTCTGCTCTACCGGTATCGGCGGCCCGTCTACCTCTATTGCTGTTGAAGAGCTGGCACAGCTGGGCATTCGCACCTTCCTGCGTATCGGTACAACGGGCGCTATTCAGCCGCATATTAATGTGGGCGATGTTCTGGTTACCACGGCGTCTGTTCGTCTGGATGGCGCGAGCTTGCACTTCGCACCGCTGGAATTCCCGGCTGTCGCTGATTTCGAATGTACGACTGCGCTGGTTGAAGCTGCGAAATCCATTGGCGCGACGACTCACGTTGGCGTGACAGCTTCTTCTGATACCTTCTACCCAGGTCAGGAACGTTACGATACTTACTCTGGTCGCGTAGTTCGTCACTTTAAAGGTTCTATGGAAGAGTGGCAGGCGATGGGCGTAATGAACTATGAAATGGAATCTGCAACCCTGCTGACCATGTGTGCAAGTCAGGGCCTGCGTGCCGGTATGGTAGCGGGGGTTATCGTTAACCGCACCCAGCAAGAGATCCCGAATGCTGAGACGATGAAACAAACCGAGAGCCATGCGGTGAAAATCGTGGTGGAAGCGGCGCGTCGTCTGCTGAAATAAAAAACGCTCCCCAACTTCGGGGAGCGATATCAGTTACTGACGCCGTAAACGCATTATTTTGCGGATTATTGGCGTCAGTAGCGTAAAGGCTGCCAGAGTTAGCAATGCCAGAGTGATCGGTCGGGTATACAGAAAGTCCAGTGAACCCCCTGAAAGCGACAGCGCACGGCGAAAATTACTTTCTGCCATCGGGCCCATAATCAATGCCAGCACTACGGGTGATGCCGGATATCCTCCTTTCTGCATGAAATAGCCCACCACGCCTGCAATCAGCATAATGCCAACATCAAACAGGCTATTGTTCAACGCATAAGTCCCGACCACACAAAGTGCGAGGATCATCGGTGTGAGAATATTGCCGGGGATCTTCACCACGTTACCGATGACTTTCAAAGAGAGCAGTCCAAGAACTAGCAGCATGAAGTAACAAAAGATCATGCCGACAAACAGTGTATAAACCATATCGCCGTGGTCGGTAAACATCAGCGGGCCTGGTTGCATTCCCTGTAACGTTAACGCGCCCAGCATGATGGCGGTTACCGCATCGCCAGGGATCCCCAGCGTCAGCATAGGTAACAATGCGCCACCGGTGCAGCCATTCGCGCCTGCCTCACAGGAGGCCACAGCTTTAATTTCACCCTTACCAAAGTTTTCTGGTGTCTTACTGAAACGACGAGTTTCGTTATAGGCAACAAAAGCTGCAATATCCGCCCCCGCACCGGGGATCATGCCGATAAAAACCCCTAATCCTGATGAGCGCAAAATGGTTAATGCAATGCGGCGTAGTGTTTGCCAGGGCAGTAACAGACTGCCGATAGCCACCTTCGCCCCCTGACGAATTTGCTGGTTTTGCTCCATAGAGCGGAATGCTTCTGAAGCAGCAAATAAACCAATCATCACCGGGATAAATGGCACATTCATCAGCTCCACAAATCCACCTGTAAACCGTGGAAAACCGCCCATTGGATCAAGGCCTATCGTTGCGATCAGCAATCCGCCAACCCCGGCAATCAGCCCTTTAATCAGCGACTCACCGGAAATACTGGCAATAATACTCAGTCCGAAGGTTGCCAGGGCGAAGGACTCCGAGGCACTAAATTTCAGCGCCCAACTGGCAAGTACCGGAGAGAGAAACATCAGCACGATAATGCTGAGCGTTCCGCCACTAAAGGAAGAGAACGTGGCGGCACTCAATGCCAGCCCTGCTTTTCCCTGTTTCGTCAGCTCATAACCATCAATAGCGGTGGCTGCGGCGGCAGGCGTTCCGGGAATTTTGAGCAAAATTGCGGTGATAGAACCACCGTAGACGCCACCAAAAAAGACGCCGCAAATCATCAACAATCCAGAAACAGGCTCCATGCCGTAGGTGAAAGGCAGCAAAATCGCCACACCCATGGTCGCTGTCAGACCAGGCAAAGCGCCAATCACAATACCCAGCATCACCCCAAAAGTGGCAAACAGCAGCGCCTGAGGATTATTGAGTAATGTCGAAAAACCCTGAGTTAAAAGTTCACTTTCAAACATTGCTGGCCCCTGTTATTCGAAAAATGTGCCGACAGGCAATGGCACCTGTAACGCTTCGACAAACAGCAACCAGAGGATTGCCGTTAACAGCAGCGCAATACCCGGTGTGAGTACCCATCGCCTGTAGCCCATCAACGTCATAATGACGATGAGGAAAACAGGAGTAGTAATGAGATAACCGCAGTAGCTCATCGCCACAATATAAAACGCGGTTGCCGCAATTCCTGTTGCTGTTTTCCTGAATGCCGGTTTTTCCTGTGCGTTGGCGCAAGAGGCTGGTTTTGCCTGCAAAAGATCGCGTATCACCAGCAAGACAGCGAGCACAATCAGGGCACAGGCATAGAAGGTAGGGAAGGCACTTGCACCGGGATCCGTTTCAATGGCAGTTGCTGGAAAATCAGCGGCATTAATCATCACCGCGCCAGCAACCACACAAAGTAACAGCGCCACCACCATCGTTGATGAAAGGCGCTTGCGGTGCGGTACGGCGAGTTGAGCAACAGACTGTTTTGTGTTCATCAACCGTACCTCAGGTTTATTTTTTCAGGCCCAGGCGAGTCAGCAACTCGTCAAAGTACTTTTCCTGTTCGCTGATTTGGGTCTGGAAGCTGGCAGCGTCAAGCCATGCATAGTTGAGATTCAACTTTTGCAGTGCATCCTGGAATGCAGGCTCTTCAGCCGTCTCTTTTGCTGCCTTTGCCAGAACATCCACCACATCCTGCGGCGTTTTTTGCGACACAATCAGGCCGCGCCAGGTGCCGATGGAGAGATCAACGCCTTTCTCTTTTAACGTCGGGACGTCAGGCATGGTTTTCATTCGCTCATCCGCCATCACTACCAGTGTCTTCAGCTTGCCGCCATTCACATGGTTGATAACTTCTCCTGGGCTTACGGAAACCGCTTCAATATGCCCGCCTAACAGGCCTGTAATGGCAGGGGCTGCGCCGTCATACGGGACATGAGAAAACTTTGTGCCCGTTTTGTCTTCCAGTGCAGCTGCCGCCAGATGCCAGATAGCTCCGGTGCCTGAGTTACCAATGCGTACTTTTCCGGGATTCGCTTTGGAGTAAGCCATAAATTCTTCATAGCTATTCCACGGCGCATCGGCACGGACTGTGATAGCAGCCGGATCCGCATTCAGACGGGCAATGGGTTTAAAGTCGCTGGTTTTAAAACGCACCATTCCGAGGCTGGGAAGGGTGGTCAGTTCAACCGTGCCTAAACCAATTTTGTAACCGTTAGGGCGGGCAGCGGCGATTTCACTCAGGCCGATAGCACCGCCTCCGCCAGGTTTATTGATAACCCCGATGCTGACGGGTAAATGGTTTTTGGCGGCATCAGCAAAGGCACGGGCAACCAGATCCGTACCGCCTCCGGCAGCGTAGGGAACGACTAACTCGATCTGTTTGGTTGGGTAGGAGGCAGCCTGTACAGGCGCAATGCTGAGGGCAGCGCCTGCAAGAAGTACCATTGCAGCCATTTTTTTCGGTAAGGTAAGATGTTTTATCATTGCTTTTATATCCTTATTTATCAGTTAGTTGCTATTTAAATTGTTCCATGCGTTCATAAACAGTACTGCATTTTCATAGACTTGCTCTGGCGTCATGCCGGGGCGATATAGCGCAGAACCGAGGCCAAAGCCGTTTGCGCCGTGGCTCAGATAACGCGCCATGGTTTCCGGTGTGATACCGCCAACCGGTAACATCGGAACGGATTGTGGAATAACCGCACGCCAGGCTTTGGTAACTTCTGGCGTAATTTGTTCAGCCGGGAACAGCTTGATGGCATTAGCACCATGTTCAATGGCAGCAAAGGCTTCGGTGGGCGTGGCGACGCCAGGCGCACAATACATACCCAGCGCACGGGCGCGACGGATCACCGCAGTATCGCAATGCGGCATCACGATAATCTGGCCCCCAGCCTCTTTAACCGCAACCACCTGCTCTACCGAAAGCACAGTTCCGGCTCCGACCAGGCAGTCCTTAGGCAGGGCGTCGCGCAGTAAACTGATACTTTGCAACGCCTCCGGCGAGTTCATAGGAATCTCAATCAGGCGGAATCCGGCGGCGTACAGTTTTTCACCGATGGCGACAATCTCATCCGGTTTCACGCCGCGTAAAATGGCGACTAACCCGGTTTTTTGCAAAAGTGTATTAAATGGCATGGGTACATTCCCTGGCGTTGGTGGACAGTAACCCGGCAGCGTGGGCGATTCGCCATAATCCATGTTCAGTGGCATTAGGAATGGCGTGTATCTGTCTGTCGGGAAAAACGTGGCTGAATGCTTGTGAATAGCGGCTGTTCAGATTTGCGCTACCGATTAAGGCGATCGGTGTTGTGGCGGGTAAATCACGTAGCAAACTGGATGCCAGACCACATAATTCATGGCCTATCAGTAATCCGGAAAGGTAATCCCCCTGCGAGGACGACGTAAGATTACTGGTCAGCAGGCGCGAACGGGTCGAAAACAGCGTCGATAATAATCCGGTCTGATGATGCTCTTGTGCTGCTGTCAGCCCGTGGGTGAAGGCATCCCAGTGCGGTTCATCTCCAGGATGCATGGTGGCACCGAGAATCGAATGGCGGGATAAAACATCAAATAACTCGCCCGTCATAAAGGTTCGGAAATCGGTAATGGTGTTGTTTTCAACTACTGCCCATTTCGCATGTGTGCCGGGTAAGCCTATCAGCACTGGCATACCCTGATGGATCGCGTTTTGCAGGGCCGGTTCCATCGAGATAGCACCGAAGATTTGTGTCTCTTCGCCACGCATCACTTCGGGCATTTCACCTTCTTTAATCACGCCAGGAATGATGTGCAGCATTGTCTGCTGCTGGTGGATAACAGGCGTCAACTGCTTCGCCAGACCCTCGAGAGTGACCGGGCAAGGTAAATAAGCTGCTGATTGCCACCCTTGCGCACTGCCGAGCATGCCGCAAGCCAGTACCGGGCATGGGGTTTGTGCCAGCCAGTCGCCGCAGACACGTAAAAACGTATCGTGGAAAGCGTCCTCACGTGTTGCTGCCTGGGAGGGTAATTTCATGATCCCCCAGGGGAATTCACGTTTTTCTTGTGGATTTGGTGATTCGCCAAAACGCCATGCCCGAAGCGATGACGTTCCCCAGTCCAGGGCAATAAATGAGGGTGCTCCCGGCATTAGTCGTTTCCTTTAATCATGGTTTATTTATCTTTGCGGACGTGCTTACCCCAGCCCAGTTCAGCGGATATCTCTTCTGCACAGGATTTGACGTAAGGTGCCAGTTCTTCCAGACGCGCCAGCGACATATACGTGGTGGTACTGGCGACAGAAATAGCCGCCACAATTTCATCCCGGGCGTTGTAAACCGGCGCTGCAACGCAACGGATAGTCGGCTCGTTCTCTTCCAGATCAAAAGCAAAACCACTGGCGGCATAACGACGCATGTTCTGAATAAATGCGCCCAGTTTTGTTTCATCACCACAGGTCTTAAACAGCGTGCGCCACTCTTCTTCTGTTCGGTTGAGGATCAATGCCTTGCCGATGCCGGTGATTGCCAGTGGCATGCGATGGCCTGGGCGTGAGCGCATTTCCAGCCCGCGCTGACTGTTGATCTTCTCCAGATACAGCACTTCGTCGCCTTCAACGATCCCCAGATGCACGGTGTCCAGGGTGTAACGGGCAAGGCGTTGCAAAACGGGCTGGGCAATTTCGTACAGTGAGGTGCTTTCCAGTGCTCTGGCACCGAATTCGATCAGTTTGGCACCCAGTTGGTAGCCCTGCGTTGGGACATGGCGCAGGTAGCGTTGTTCCACCAGAACGGTGACTAAACGATGGGTTGTGCTCCGGGTCGTGCCGGTGAACTCGCCGATACTTTTTAGGTCATGGCAGCCGTTATAAACAGCATTAAGAACCGCCAGTCCACGTAATAACGTTTGTGCGCCTGCGGTGGTTGAAGAGGTTTCTGCCATACGTTTCTCCTGATGATATTGCTGAAGTGTTCCACATAATGACGTGGGGAAAAGGTGATATATCCCACAATATAAACTCCATCTCATATTGTGGGATAAAATAATGAAAATTAACGATCGTTTTGCGTAGCGCCTCGCAGGAAACTTCTTTCAAACTGGACGTTTGTACAGCACAATTCTATTTTGTGCGGGTAAGTTGTTGGGTCAGGAGGCTTTGTGGATTTCTCAATCATTGTTTATGCCATTATTGCGCTGGTTAGTGTGGTCATTGGCTGGCTGTTTGCCAGTTATCAACATGCGCAGCAAAAAGCCGAGCAATTAGCTGAACGTGAAGAGATGGTCGCGGAGTTAAGCGCGGCAAAACAACAAATTACTCAAAGCGAGCACTGGCGCGCTGAGTGCGAGTTACTCAATAACGAAGTGCGCAGCCTGCAAAGTATTAACACCTCTCTGGAGGCCGATCTGCGTGAAGTAACCACGCGGATGGAAGCCGCACAGCAACATGCTGACGATAAAATTCGCCAGATGATCAACAGCGAGCAGCGCCTCAGTGAGCAGTTTGAAAACCTCGCCAACCGTATTTTTGAGCACAGCAATCGCCGGGTTGATGAGCAAAACCGTCAGAGTCTGAACAGCCTGTTGTCGCCGCTACGTGAACAACTGGACGGTTTCCGCCGTCAGGTTCAGGACAGCTTCGGTAAAGAAGCACAGGAACGTCATACCCTGACCCACGAAATTCGCAATCTCCAGCAGCTCAATGCGCAAATGGCTCAGGAGGCGATCAACCTGACGCGCGCGCTGAAAGGCGACAATAAAACCCAGGGCAACTGGGGCGAGGTGGTATTGACGCGGGTGCTGGAGGCTTCCGGTCTGCGTGAAGGGTATGAATATGAAACTCAGGTCAGCATCGAAAATGACGCCCGCTCGCGGATGCAGCCGGATGTCATCGTGCGGTTGCCGCAGGGAAAAGATGTGGTGATCGACGCCAAAATGACGCTGGTCGCCTATGAACGCTATTTCAACGCCGAAGATGACTACACCCGCGAAAGCGCGCTACAGGAACATATCGCGTCGGTGCGTAACCATATCCGTTTGCTGGGACGCAAAGATTATCAACAGCTGCCGGGGCTGCGAACCCTGGATTACGTGCTGATGTTTATTCCCGTTGAACCCGCTTTTTTACTGGCGCTTGACCGCCAGCCGGAGCTGATCACCGAAGCGTTGAAAAACAATATCATGCTGGTTAGCCCGACTACGCTGCTGGTGGCGCTGCGCACTATCGCCAACCTGTGGCGTTATGAGCATCAAAGCCGCAACGCCCAGCAAATCGCCGATCGTGCCAGCAAGCTGTACGACAAGATGCGTTTGTTCGTCGATGACATGTCAGCGATTGGTCAAAGTCTCGACAAAGCGCAGGATAACTACCGCCAGGCAATGAAAAAACTCTCTTCAGGTCGCGGAAATGTGCTGGCGCAGGCAGAAGCGTTTCGCGGTTTAGGGGTAGAAATTAAACGCGAGATTAATCCTGATTTGGCTGAACAGGCGGTGAGCCAGGATGAAGAGTATCGACTGCGGTCGGTTCCGGAGCAGCCGAATGATGAAGCTTATCAACGCGATGATGAATATAATCAGCAGTCGCGCTAGCCCATTGGGGGTAGTTAAGCCGGGTAGAAATCTAGGGCATCGACGCCCAATCTGTTACACTTCTGGAACAATTTTTTGATGAGCAGGCATTGAGATGGTGGATAAGTCACAAGAAACGACGCACTTTGGTTTTCAGACCGTCGCGAAGGAACAAAAAGCGGATATGGTCGCTCACGTTTTCCATTCCGTGGCATCAAAATACGATGTCATGAATGATTTGATGTCATTCGGTATTCATCGTTTGTGGAAGCGATTCACGATTGATTGCAGCGGCGTACGCCGTGGGCAGACCGTGCTGGATCTGGCTGGTGGCACCGGCGACCTGACAGCGAAATTCTCTCGCCTGGTCGGAGAAACTGGCAAAGTGGTCCTTGCTGATATCAATGAATCCATGCTCAAAATGGGCCGCGAGAAGCTGCGTAATATCGGTGTGATTGGCAACGTTGAGTATGTTCAGGCGAACGCTGAGGCGCTGCCGTTCCCGGATAACACCTTTGATTGCATCACCATTTCGTTTGGTCTGCGTAACGTCACCGACAAAGATAAAGCACTGCGTTCAATGTATCGCGTGCTGAAACCCGGCGGCCGCCTGCTGGTGCTTGAGTTCTCGAAGCCAATTATCGAGCCGCTGAGCAAAGCCTATGATGCATACTCCTTCCATGTGCTGCCGCGTATTGGCTCACTGGTCGCGAACGACGCCGACAGCTACCGTTATCTGGCAGAATCCATCCGTATGCATCCCGATCAGGATACCCTGAAAACCATGATGCAGGATGCCGGATTCGAAAGTGTCGACTACTACAATCTGACGGCAGGGGTTGTGGCGCTGCATCGTGGTTATAAGTTCTGACAGGAGACCGGAAATGCCTTTTAAACCTTTAGTGACGGCAGGAATTGAAAGTCTGCTCAACACCTTCCTGTATCGCTCACCCGCGCTGAAAACGGCCCGCTCGCGTCTGTTGGGCAAAGTGCTGCGCGTGGAGGTAAAAGGCTTTTCGACGTCATTGATTCTGGTGTTCAGCGAACGCCAGGTCGATGTACTGGGCGAATGGGCAGGCGATGCTGACTGCACCGTTATCGCTTACGCCAGCGTGTTGCCGAAACTTCGCGATCGCCAGCAGCTTGCCGCACTGATTCGCAGTGGTGAGCTGGAAGTGCAGGGCGATATTCAGGTGGTGCAAAACTTCGTTGCGCTGGCAGATCTGGCTGAGTTCGACCCTGCGGAACTGCTGGCCCCTTATACCGGTGATATCGCCGCTGAAGGTATCAGCAAAGCCATGCGCGGAGGCGCAAAGTTTCTGCATCACGGCATTAAGCGCCAGCAACGTTATGTGGCGGAAGCCATTACTGAAGAGTGGCGTATGGCACCCGGTCCGCTTGAAGTGGCCTGGTTTGCGGAAGAGACGGCTGCCGTCGAGCGTGCTGTTGATGCCCTGACCAAACGGCTGGAAAAACTGGAGGCTAAATGACGCCAGGTGAAGTACGGCGCCTATATTTCATCATTCGCACTTTTTTAAGCTACGGACTTGATGAACTGATCCCCAAAATGCGTATCACCCTGCCGCTACGGCTATGGCGATACTCATTATTCTGGATGCCAAATCGGCATAAAGACAAACCTTTAGGTGAGCGACTACGACTGGCCCTGCAAGAACTGGGACCGGTATGGATCAAGTTCGGGCAGATGTTATCAACCCGCCGCGATCTTTTTCCGCCGCATATTGCCGATCAGCTGGCGTTATTGCAGGACAAAGTCGCTCCGTTTGATGGCAAGCTGGCGAAGCAGCAGATTGAAGCTGCAATGGGCGGCTTGCCGGTAGAAGCGTGGTTTGACGATTTTGAAATCAAGCCGCTGGCTTCTGCTTCTATCGCCCAGGTTCATACCGCGCGATTGAAATCGAATGGTAAAGAGGTGGTGATTAAAGTTATCCGCCCGGATATTTTGCCGGTCATTAAAGCGGATCTGAAACTTATTTACCGTCTGGCTCGCTGGGTGCCGCGTTTGCTGCCGGATGGTCGCCGTCTGCGCCCAACCGAAGTGGTGCGCGAGTACGAAAAGACCTTGATTGATGAACTGAATTTGCTGCGGGAATCTGCCAACGCCATTCAGCTTCGGCGCAATTTTGAAGACAGCCCGATGCTCTACATCCCGGAAGTTTACCCTGACTATTGTAGTGAAGGGATGATGGTGATGGAGCGTATTTACGGCATTCCAGTGTCTGATGTTGCGACGCTGGAGAAAAACGGCACCAACATGAAATTGCTGGCGGAACGCGGCGTGCAGGTGTTCTTCACTCAGGTCTTTCGCGACAGCTTTTTCCATGCCGATATGCACCCTGGCAACATCTTCGTAAGCTATGAACACCCGGAAAACCCGAAATATATCGGCATTGATTGCGGGATTGTTGGCTCGCTAAACAAAGAAGATAAACGCTATCTGGCGGAAAACTTTATCGCCTTCTTTAATCGCGACTATCGCAAAGTGGCAGAGCTACACGTCGATTCTGGTTGGGTGCCACCAGATACCAACGTTGAAGAGTTCGAATTTGCCATTCGTACGGTCTGTGAACCTATCTTTGAGAAACCGCTGGCCGAAATTTCGTTTGGACATGTACTGTTAAATCTGTTTAATACGGCGCGTCGCTTCAATATGGAAGTGCAGCCGCAACTGGTGTTACTCCAGAAAACCCTGCTCTACGTCGAAGGGGTAGGACGCCAGCTTTATCCGCAACTCGATTTATGGAAAACGGCGAAGCCTTTCCTGGAGTCGTGGATTAAAGATCAGGTCGGTATTCCTGCGCTGGTGAGAGCATTTAAAGAAAAAGCGCCGTTCTGGGTCGAAAAAATGCCAGAACTGCCTGAACTGGTTTACGACAGTTTGCGCCAGGGCAAGTATTTACAGCATAGTGTTGATAAGATTGCCCGCGAGCTTCAGTCAAATCATGTACGTCAGGGACAATCGCGTTATTTTCTCGGAATTGGCGCTACGTTAGTATTAAGTGGCACATTCTTGTTGGTCAGCCGACCTGAATGGGGGCTGATGCCCGGCTGGTTAATGGCAGGTGGTCTGATCGCCTGGTTTGTCGGTTGGCGCAAAACACGCTGATTTTTTCATCGCTCAAGGCGGGCCGTGTAACGTATAATGCGGCCTTGTTTAATCATCATCTACCACAGAGGAACATGTATGGGTGGTATCAGTATTTGGCAGTTATTGATTATTGCCGTCATCGTTGTACTGCTTTTTGGCACCAAAAAGCTCGGCTCCATCGGTTCCGATCTTGGTGCGTCGATCAAAGGCTTTAAAAAAGCAATGAGCGATGATGAACCAAAGCAGGATAAAACCAGTCAGGATGCTGATTTTACTGCGAAAACTATCGCCGATAAGCAGGCGGATACGAATCAGGAACAGGCTAAAACAGAAGACGCGAAGCGCCACGATAAAGAGCAGGTGTAATCCGTGTTTGATATCGGTTTTAGCGAACTGCTATTGGTATTCATCATCGGCCTCGTCGTTCTGGGGCCGCAACGACTGCCTGTGGCGGTAAAAACGGTCGCGGGCTGGATTCGCGCGTTGCGTTCACTGGCGACAACGGTGCAGAACGAACTGACCCAGGAGTTAAAACTCCAGGAGTTTCAGGACAGTCTGAAAAAGGTTGAAAAGGCGAGCCTCACTAACCTGACGCCCGAACTGAAAGCGTCGATGGATGAACTACGCCAGGCCGCGGAGTCGATGAAGCGTTCCTACGTTGCAAACGATCCTGAAAAGGCGAGCGATGAAGCGCACACCATCCACAACCCGGTGGTGAAAGACAATGAAGCTGCGCATGAAGGCGTAACGCCTGCTGCTGCACAAACGCAGGCCAGTTCGCCGGAACAGAAGCCAGAAACCACGCCAGAGCCGGTGGTAAAACCTGCTGCGGACGCTGAACCGAAAACCGCTGCACCTTCCCCTTCGTCGAGTGATAAACCGTAAACATGTCTGTAGAAGATACTCAACCGCTTATCACGCATCTGATTGAGCTGCGTAAGCGTCTGCTGAACTGCATTATCGCGGTGATCGTGATATTCCTGTGTCTGGTCTATTTCGCCAATGACATCTATCACCTGGTATCCGCGCCATTGATCAAGCAGTTGCCGCAAGGTTCAACGATGATCGCCACCGACGTGGCCTCGCCGTTCTTTACGCCGATCAAGCTGACCTTTATGGTGTCGCTGATTCTGTCAGCGCCGGTGATTCTCTATCAGGTGTGGGCGTTTATCGCCCCAGCGCTGTATAAGCATGAACGTCGCCTGGTGGTGCCGCTGCTGGTTTCCAGCTCTCTGTTGTTTTATATCGGCATGGCGTTCGCCTACTTTGTGGTCTTTCCGCTGGCATTTGGCTTCCTTGCCAATACCGCGCCGGAAGGGGTACAGGTATCCACCGACATCGCCAGCTATTTAAGCTTCGTTATGGCGCTGTTTATGGCGTTTGGTGTCTCCTTTGAAGTGCCGGTGGCAATCGTGCTGCTGTGCTGGATGGGGATTACCTCGCCAGAAGACTTACGCAAAAAACGCCCGTATGTGCTGGTTGGTGCATTCGTTGTCGGGATGCTGCTGACACCGCCGGATGTCTTCTCGCAAACGCTGTTAGCGATCCCGATGTACTGCCTGTTTGAAATCGGTGTCTTCTTCTCACGCTTTTACGTTGGTAAAGGGCGAAATCGGGAAGAGGAAAACGACGCTGAAGCAGAAAGCGAAAAAACTGAAGAATAAATTCAACCGCCCGTCAGGGCGGTTGTCATATGGAGTACAGGATGTTTGATATCGGCGTTAATTTGACCAGTTCGCAATTTGCGAAAGACCGTGATGATGTTGTAGCACGCGCTCTTGACGCGGGAGTTAATGGGCTATTCATCACCGGCACTAACCTGCGTGAAAGCCAGCAGGCGCAAAAACTGGCGCGTCAGTATTCGTCCTGTTGGTCAACGGCGGGCGTACATCCTCACGACAGCAGCCAGTGGCAAGCTGCGACTGAAGAAGCGATTATTGAGCTGGCCGCGCAGCCAGAAGTGGTGGCGATTGGTGAATGTGGTCTCGACTTTAACCGCAACTTTTCGACGCCGGAAGAGCAGGAACGCGCTTTTGTTGCCCAGCTACGCATTGCCGCAGAATTAAACATGCCGGTATTTATGCACTGTCGCGATGCCCACGAGCGGTTTATGACATTGCTGGAGCCGTGGCTGGATAAACTGCCTGGTGCGGTTCTTCATTGCTTTACCGGCACACGCGAAGAGATGCAGGCGTGCGTGGCGCATGGAATTTATATCGGCATTACCGGTTGGGTTTGCGATGAACGACGCGGACTAGAGCTGCGGGAACTGTTGCCGTTGATTCCGGCGGAGAAATTGCTGATCGAAACTGATGCGCCGTATTTGCTCCCGCGCGATCTCACGCCGAAGCCATCATCCCGGCGCAACGAGCCAGCCCATCTGCCCCATATTTTGCAACGAATTGCGCACTGGCGTGGAGAAGATGCCGCATGGCTGGCTGCCACCACGGATGCCAATGTCAAAACACTGTTTGGGATTGCGTTTTAGAGTTTGCGGAACTCGGTGTTCTTCACACTGTGCTTAATCTCTTTATTGATAAGATTAAGTAACAGCATGGAGCGAGCCTCGCCGTCGGGTTCGGTGAAAATGGCCTGAAAACCTTCGAACGCGCCTTCGGTAATAATCACCTTATCACCCGGATAAGGGGTTGCCGGATCGACAATGTCTTTCGGTTTATATACCGATAGCTGATGAATCACTGCCGATGGGACTATCGCTGGCGATGCGCCAAAGCGCACGAAGTGGCTGACACCGCGGGTCGCGTTGATAGTCGTGGTATGAATCACTTCTGGATCAAATTCCACAAACAGGTAGTTGGGGAACAATGGCTCACTGACTGCAGTACGTTTGCCACGCACGATTTTTTCCAGGGTGATCATCGGTGCCAGGCAATTCACAGCCTGTCTTTCGAGGTGTTCCTGGGCACGTTGAAGTTGCCCGCGCTTGCAGTACAGTAAATACCAGGATTGCATAATGACTCTTATCCGTTTAATCGGGGCGCAAGGATAGCAAAAGCTTTACGCTAAGTTAATTATATTCCCCGGTTTGCGTTATGCCGTCAGAGTTCACGCTAATTTAACAAATTTACAGCATCGCAAAGATGAACGCCGTATAATGGGCGCAGATTAAGAGGCTACAATGGACGCCATGAAATATAACGATTTACGCGACTTCCTGACGCTGCTTGAACAGCAGGGTGAGCTAAAACGTATCACGCTCCCGGTGGATCCGCATCTGGAAATCACTGAAATTGCTGACCGCACTTTGCGTGCCGGTGGGCCTGCGCTGTTGTTCGAAAACCCTAAAGGCTACTCAATGCCGGTGCTGTGCAACCTGTTCGGTACGCCAAAGCGCGTGGCGATGGGCATGGGGCAGGAAGATGTTTCGGCGCTGCGTGAAGTTGGTAAATTATTGGCGTTTCTGAAAGAGCCGGAGCCGCCAAAAGGTTTCCGCGACCTGTTTGATAAACTGCCGCAGTTTAAGCAAGTATTGAACATGCCGACAAAGCGGCTGCGTGGTGCGCCTTGCCAACAAAAAATCGTCTCTGGCGATGACGTCGATCTCAATCGTATTCCCATTATGACCTGCTGGCCGGAAGATGCTGCGCCGCTGATTACCTGGGGGCTCACCGTAACGCGCGGCCCGCATAAAGAGCGGCAGAATCTGGGCATTTATCGCCAGCAGCTAATTGGTAAAAACAAACTGATTATGCGCTGGCTGTCGCATCGCGGCGGCGCGTTGGATTATCAGGAGTGGTGTGCGGCGCATCCGGGCGAACGTTTCCCGGTTTCTGTGGCGCTGGGTGCCGATCCTGCCACGATTCTCGGTGCAGTCACCCCCGTTCCGGATACGCTTTCAGAGTATGCGTTTGCCGGATTGCTGCGCGGCACCAAGACCGAAGTGGTGAAGTGTATCTCCAATGACCTTGAAGTGCCCGCCAGTGCGGAGATTGTGCTGGAAGGGTATATCGAACAAGGCGAAACTGCGCCGGAAGGGCCGTATGGCGACCACACCGGTTACTATAACGAAGTCGATAGTTTTCCGGTATTTACCGTGACGCATATTACCCAGCGTGAAGATGCGATTTATCATTCCACCTATACCGGGCGTCCGCCAGATGAACCTGCGGTACTGGGTGTAGCACTGAACGAAGTGTTCGTGCCGATTCTGCAAAAACAGTTCCCGGAAATTGTCGATTTTTATCTGCCGCCGGAAGGCTGTTCTTATCGTCTGGCGGTAGTGACGATCAAAAAACAGTATGCCGGACACGCGAAGCGCGTCATGATGGGCGTCTGGTCGTTCTTACGCCAGTTTATGTACACTAAATTTGTGATCGTTTGCGATGATGACGTCAACGCCCGCGACTGGAACGATGTGATTTGGGCGATTACCACCCGTATGGACCCGGCGCGGGATACCGTTCTGGTAGAAAATACGCCTATTGATTATCTGGATTTTGCCTCCCCTGTCTCCGGGCTGGGTTCAAAAATGGGGCTGGATGCCACGAATAAATGGCCGGGGGAAACCCAGCGTGAATGGGGACGTCCCATCAAAAAAGATCCAGATGTTGTCGCGCATATTGACGCCATTTGGGATGAACTGGCTATTTTTAACAACGGTAAAAGCGCCTGATGCGCGTTTGTTTTGCCCTATTTATCGATCCGACAGAGAAAGCGCATGACAACCTTAAGCTGTAAAGTGACCTCGGTAGAAGCTATCACGGATACCGTATATCGTGTCCGCATCGTGCCAGACGCGGCCTTTTCTTTTCGTGCTGGTCAGTATTTGATGGTAGTGATGGATGAGCGCGACAAACGTCCGTTCTCAATGGCTTCGACGCCAGATGAAAAAGGGTTTATCGAGCTGCATATTGGCGCTTCTGAAATCAACCTTTACGCGAAAGCAGTCATGGACCGCATCCTCAAAGATCATCAAATCGTGGTCGATATTCCCCACGGAGAAGCGTGGCTGCGCGATGATGAAGAGCGTCCGATGATTTTGATTGCGGGCGGCACCGGGTTCTCTTATGCCCGCTCGATTTTGCTGACAGCGTTGGCGCGTAACCCAAACCGTGATATCACTATTTACTGGGGCGGGCGTGAAGAGCAGCATCTGTATGATCTCTGCGAGCTTGAGGCGCTTTCGTTGAAGCATCCTGGTCTACAAGTGGTGCCGGTGGTTGAACAACCGGAAGCGGGCTGGCGTGGGCGTACTGGCACCGTGTTAACGGCGGTATTGCAGGATCATGGTACGCTGGCAGAGCATGATATCTATATTGCCGGACGTTTTGAGATGGCGAAAATTGCTCGTGACCTGTTTTGCAGTGAGCGTAATGCGCGGGAAGATCGTCTGTTTGGCGATGCGTTTGCATTTATCTGAGATATAAAAAACCCGCCCCTGACAGGCGGGAAGAACGGCAACTAAAACGTTATTCAGTGGCATTTAGATCTATGTCGCATCCGGCATTCGGCACACGCTGCCTGATGCGACGCTGGCGCGTCTTATCAGGCCTACAATTGGTGCAGGATCGGTAGACCGGATAAGGCGTTCACGCCGCATCTGGCAAGTGGTTAAATCCGCTCAAACACCGTCGCAATACCCTGACCCAGACCGATACACATCGTCGCAAGACCAAACTGGGCATCCTTGCGCTCCATGAGATTTAGCAGCGTGCTGCTGATACGCGCACCGGAACAGCCCAACGGATGACCCAGCGCGATCGCGCCACCGTTGAGGTTGATCTTCTCGTCAATCTGCTCAATCAGTCCCAGATCTTTAATACATGGCAGGATCTGCGCGGCAAAGGCTTCATTCATTTCAAACACGCCGATATCACTGACAGAAAGCCCCGCTTTTTTCAGCGCCAATTTTGAGGCCGGAACCGGACCGTAACCCATAATCGACGGATCACAACCAACGACCGCCATCGAACGCACACGGGCGCGCGGCTTAAGACCTAATTCATGGGCGCGGCTTTCACTCATCACCAGCATGGCAGCTGCGCCATCGGAAAGCGCAGAAGATGTACCCGCCGTTACCGTACCGCTGACGGGATCAAACGCCGGACGCAGCGTGGCGAGGGCTTCCACGGTGGTTTCCGGGCGAATCACTTCGTCGTAATTAAACTGCTTCAGGACGCCGTCGGCATCGTGACCACCGGTCGGGATAATTTCATTTTTAAATGCACCCGACTGCGTGGCGGCCCAGGCGCGGGCGTGTGACCGTGCGGCAAAGGCATCCTGCATTTCACGGCTGATACCGTGCATACGCGCCAGCATTTCTGCCGTTAAGCCCATCATGCCCGCCGCTTTGGCGACATTACGGCTAAGGCCGGGGTGAAAATCGACGCCGTGACTCATCGGCACATGGCCCATATGCTCCACGCCGCCAACCAGACATGCCTGCGCATCGCCGGTCATGATCATTCGTGCTGCGTCATGCAGTGCCTGCATGGATGAACCACACAAGCGATTGACAGTAACCGCCGGGACAGAGTGCGGCACTTCAGCCAACAGTGCCGCGTTACGGGCGATGTTAAAACCCTGCTCCAGCGTCTGCTGCACACAACCCCAGTAAATATCGTCGAGGGCCGCCGCTTCCAGCGCCGGGTTACGCGCCAGCAGGCTACGCATTAAATGAGCGGAGAGATCTTCCGCACGCACGTGACGAAAAGCACCGCCCTTCGAACGGCCCATCGGGGTGCGAATTGCATCGACAATGACAACCTGTTCCATTGTGACTCCTTAAGCCATTTTCAGGTCGCCAACCGGACGGGCTGGCTCAACCGGGGGATAGTACGGTTCGTTATGACGCGCTTTATTACGCAGACCTTCCGGCACTTCATACAGCGGGCCGAGATGCTGATATTGCTGTGCCATATCGAGGTATTTTGCGCTACCGAGGGTGTCCAGCCAGCGGAACGCGCCGCCGTGAAACGGAGGGAAGCCCAGGCCGTAGACCAGCGCCATATCCGCTTCTGCCGGAGTGGCGATAATGCCTTCTTCCAGACAGCGCACCACTTCGTTGACCATCGGGATCATCATGCGGGCGATAATCTCTTCTTCGCTGAAATCGCGCTTCGGCTGGCTCACTTCTGCCAGCAGGTCGTCAACGACGGCATCTTCTTCTTTCTTCGGCTTGCCTTTACTGTCTTCTTTATAACGCCAGAAACCGAGGCCGTTCTTCTGACCAAAGCGGTTGGCATCAAACAGCGCGTCGATGGCATCGCGGTAATCTTTCTGCATCCGCTGCGGGAAGCCTGCTGCCATCACCGCCTGAGCGTGATGCGCGGTATCAATCCCCACAACGTCCAGCAGATATGCCGGCCCCATCGGCCAGCCAAACTGTTTTTCCATCACTTTATCGATCTTGCGGAAATCCGCGCCGTCGCGCAGCAGCTGGCTGAAACCCGCGAAGTAGGGGAACAGCACGCGGTTAACGAAGAATCCGGGGCAGTCGTTAACCACAATCGGCGTTTTGCCCATCTTGCTCGCCCAGGCGACAACTTTCGCGATGGTTTCGTCGGAGCTTTTCTCGCCGCGAATAATTTCCACCAACGGCATTCGGTGGACCGGGTTAAAGAAGTGCATCCCGCAGAAGTTTTCCGGACGCTCCAGCGCGTTGGCCAGTTCGCTGATAGGAATGGTTGAAGTGTTAGACGCAAGCACGGTATCCGGGCGTACTTTTTGTTCGGTTTCTGCCAGTACGGCTTTTTTCACTTTCGGGTTTTCGACAACCGCTTCTACCACAACATCTACGCGGTCAAAACCAGAGTAATCGAGCGTTGGGTGGATCGTGGAGATCACGCCAGCCAGTTTCAGACCATCGATCTTGCCGCGCTCAAGCTGCTTGTTCAGCAGTTTCGCGGCTTCGGTCATGCCGAGGGTTAACGACTTGTCGTTGATATCTTTCATGACAACCGGCACGCCTTTCCACGCAGACTGGTAAGCGATGCCGCCGCCCATAATGCCTGCGCCCAGCACAGCGGCCCGTTTCGGCGTTTCAACGTCTTTGGTGAGTTTCTTCGCTTTGCCTTTTACATATTGATCGTTAAGGAATATGCCGACCAATGCGCGAGCTTCGTTGGTATGCGCCAGCGGGACAAAACTTTTGTTTTCCAGGTTTAGGGCTTCTTCACGACCAAAACGGGCCGCAGCTTCAATGGTTTTTACTGCGGTGATGGGGGCCGGATAATGTTTCCCCGCCGTTTGTGCGACCATCCCTTTAGCGATGGTGAAGCTCATGATGGCTTCAATCTTGCTCAGTTTTAGCGGTTCCAGCTTCGGCTGACGTTTCGCTTTCCAGTCGAGGTCGCCGTTAATGGCCTGGCGTAAAATCGCCATCGCCCCTTCAATCAGTTTTTCTGCTTTGACTACACCATCCACCAGACCGATTTTCAGCGCCTGATCCGCGCCGACATCTTTACCGGCGGCAATGATTTCCAGCGCACTGTCAGCGCCCAGCATACGTGGCATACGTACAGAACCGCCAAAGCCCGGCATGATGCCCAGTTTGGTTTCCGGCAGACCGATGCGCAGATCCGGCGTCGCCAGACGATAATCGGTCGCCAGCACGCATTCGCAGCCACCGCCCAGCGCATAGCCGTTGACGGCAGCAATGGTCGGCACCGGGAGATCTTCCAGGCGATTAAACACGCTATTGGCAAAGTGCAGCCACTGACTTAACTGTTCTTCAGGAACGAGGAACAGGGACAAAAATTCGGTGATATCAGCACCGACGATAAAGGCTGCTTTGTTCGAACGCAGCAGCAGCCCTTTTAGATCTGATTGCTGTTCCAGCACGCCGATGGCCTCGCCGAGGCTGGCGACGGTCGCAGTGTCGAGTTTATTAACTGAACCTGGGGCATCAAATACCAGTTCGGCAATGCCATCTTCCAGCCAGTCAAGGTACAGGGTGTCGCCTTTGTAAAGCATGTCAGTCTCCTGAATCCGCAAGGTGATCTGGTCGTACCAGATGCATCGAAGTGTGTATTTTGTGTTAAAAATATGCAAATAAAAGATTAAAGAAATGCCGATCTGATCACGCTCGGCAGAAATCACGCTCTGGATGAACGATGTGCTAAGATGCGGAGACTTAAGGTCAAAAAAACAGAAGGGTAAAAAATGGAATCACTGGCCTCACTCTATAAAAATCATATAGCTACCTTACAAGAACGGACTCGCGATGCGCTGGCGCGCTTCAAGCTGGATGCGTTACTTATTCACTCCGGCGAACTGTTCAACGTTTTTCTCGACGATCATCCCTATCCGTTTAAAGTGAATCCGCAATTCAAAGCGTGGGTGCCGGTAACTCAGGTGCCAAACTGCTGGCTGTTGGTGGATGGCGTGAACAAGCCGAAACTGTGGTTTTATCTGCCGGTTGATTACTGGCACAACGTCGAACCGCTGCCGACCTCCTTCTGGACTGAAGATGTAGAAGTGATCGCGCTGCCGAAAGCCGATGGCATTGGTAGCCTGCTGCCTGCTGCGCGCGGGAATATCGGTTATATCGGTCCGGTGCCGGAGCGTGCGCTGCAACTGGGTATTGAGGCCAGCAATATCAACCCGAAAGGGGTGATCGACTACCTGCATTACTACCGCTCCTTCAAAACCGAGTACGAACTGGCCTGTATGCGTGAAGCGCAGAAAATGGCGGTCAACGGTCATCGCGCGGCAGAAGAAGCGTTCCGTTCTGGCATGAGCGAGTTCGATATCAATATTGCCTATCTGACCGCGACCGGTCATCGTGATACCGACGTACCTTACAGCAACATTGTGGCGCTTAACGAACACGCTGCGGTGTTGCATTACACCAAACTGGACCACCAGGCACCGGAAGAGATGCGCAGCTTCCTGCTGGATGCCGGGGCCGAATATAACGGCTATGCGGCTGACCTGACCCGTACCTGGTCGGCAAAAAGCGACAACGACTACGCACAGCTGGTGAAAGACGTAAATGATGAGCAACTGGCGCTGATCGCCACCATGAAAGCAGGCGTCAGCTATGTGGATTACCATATCCAGTTCCATCAGCGCATCGCCAAACTGCTGCGTAAACATCAAATCATCACCGATATGAGTGAAGAAGCGATGGTCGAAAACGATCTCACCGGACCGTTTATGCCGCACGGTATCGGCCATCCGCTGGGCCTGCAGGTGCATGACGTAGCCGGTTTCATGCAGGATGATAGCGGTACGCACCTCGCGGCACCGGCAAAATATCCGTACCTGCGCTGCACCCGTATTCTCCAGCCGGGCATGGTGTTAACCATCGAGCCGGGTATCTACTTCATCGAATCGCTACTGGCACCGTGGCGTGAAGGGCAGTTCAGTAAACACTTTAACTGGCAGAAAATTGAAGCACTGAAACCGTTCGGCGGCATTCGTATCGAAGACAACGTGGTGATCCACGAAAACAACGTGGAGAACATGACCCGGGATCTGAAACTGGCGTGATGGAAAGCTGGTTAATTCCTGCGGCACCGGTCACGGTCGTTGAAGAGATTAAAAAGAGCCGCTTCATTACGCTGTTGGCGCATACCGATGGCGTTGAGGCGGCGAAAGCGTTTGTTGAATCGGTGCGAGCAGAACACCCCGATGCCCGCCACCATTGCGTGGCGTGGGTGGCGGGTGCGCCTGACGATTCACAACAGCTGGGTTTCTCTGACGACGGGGAGCCGACGGGAACGGCAGGTAAACCGATGCTCGCCCAACTAATGGGCAGCGGCGTCGGGGAAATTACCGCTGTGGTGGTGCGCTACTACGGCGGCATATTGCTTGGCACCGGTGGGTTAGTGAAAGCGTATGGCGGCGGCGTGAATCAGGCGCTGCGCCAGCTAACGACCCAACGCAAGACACCATTAACCGAATATACTTTGCAATGTGAATATAGTCAGTTAACCGGCATTGAAGCGTTGCTGGGGCAGTGTGACGGCAAAATTATCAACAGTGATTATCAGGCATTCGTTCTGCTGCGGGTGGCGCTTCCGGCGGCGAAAGTGGCTGAATTTTCCGCAAAGCTGGCGGATTTTAGCCGTGGTTCATTGCAATTGTTAGCGATTGAAGAATAATCCCCACTTCGTTTTGCAGAACTAAGGAAGCGGCAGAGATGCATTTTCGCGCCATTACCCGAATCGTTGGACTACTGGTCATCTTATTTTCAGGGACCATGATTATCCCTGGGCTGGTAGCACTCATCTACCGGGATGGAGCGGGCCGCGCTTTTACCCAGACCTTTTTTGTCGCCCTCGCCATTGGCTCTATGCTTTGGTGGCCGAACCGCAAAGAGAAGGGTGAACTGAAATCCCGTGAGGGGTTTCTGATAGTGGTGCTGTTCTGGACCGTGCTGGGTAGCGTCGGTGCGCTCCCTTTTATCTTCTCGGAAAGCCCGAACCTCACGATTACCGATGCGTTTTTTGAATCTTTCTCTGGCCTGACCACCACGGGGGCCACTACGCTAGTGGGGCTGGATTCGCTCCCTCACGCCATCCTCTTTTATCGCCAGATGCTGCAATGGTTTGGCGGGATGGGGATCATCGTATTAGCGGTTGCGATACTGCCTATCCTCGGCGTGGGTGGGATGCAGCTCTATCGCGCAGAAATGCCCGGCCCGCTGAAAGATAACAAAATGCGCCCGCGAATTGCGGAAACGGCGAAAACCCTGTGGTTGATTTATGTCTTGCTGACCGTCGCCTGTGCGCTGGCGTTGTGGTTTGCCGGAATGGATGCCTTTGATGCCATCGGCCATAGCTTTGCGACTATCGCTATTGGCGGCTTCTCGACACATGATGCCAGTATCGGTTATTTCGACAGCCCGACTATTAACACTATCATTGCTATCTTCCTGCTGATCTCCGGCTGTAACTACGGTCTGCACTTTTCACTGTTAAGTGGGCGTAGTCTGAAGGTTTATTGGCGCGATCCGGAATTTCGCATGTTTATCGGCGTACAGTTTACGCTGGTGGTTATTTGTACACTCGTGCTGTGGTTTCATAATGTCTACAGTTCGGCGCTGATGACAATTAACCAGGCGTTTTTCCAGGTGGTGTCGATGGCGACAACCGCCGGGTTTACGACTGACAGCATTGCCCGCTGGCCGCTCTTTTTGCCGGTACTGCTCTTATGTTCAGCTTTTATCGGCGGTTGTGCCGGGTCAACGGGCGGTGGCCTGAAAGTGATCCGCATCCTGCTGCTGTTTAAGCAGGGGAACCGTGAGCTGAAACGACTGGTGCATCCGAACGCCGTCTACAGCATTAAGCTGGGGAATCGCGCACTGCCGGAACGTATCCTCGAAGCCGTTTGGGGATTTTTCTCCGCCTATGCATTGGTGTTTATTGTCAGTATGCTGGCGATTATCGCCACGGGCGTGGATGACTTTTCTGCCTTTGCCTCGGTTGTTGCAACATTGAATAACCTGGGGCCAGGGCTTGGCGTGGTTGCTGATAACTTTACCAGTATGAACCCGGTGGCTAAATGGATCCTGATTGCCAACATGCTGTTTGGTCGTCTCGAGGTCTTTACATTGCTGGTGCTCTTTACCCCGACTTTCTGGCGTGAATGATGGAGTAATACGTGAAAACATTAATTCTTTTCTCAACAAGGGACGGACAAACGCGCGAGATTGCCTCCTACCTGGCTTCGGAACTGAAAGAACTGGGGATCCAGGCGGATGTCGCCAATGTGCACCGCATTGAAGAACCACAGTGGGAAAACTACGACCGTGTGGTCATTGGTGCTTCTATTCGCTATGGTCACTACCACTCTGCGTTCCAGGAATTTGTCAAAAAGCATGCGACGCGGCTGAATTCGATGCCGAGCGCCTTTTACTCCGTAAACCTGGTGGCGCGTAAACCGGAGAAGCGTACTCCACAGACCAACAGCTACGCGCGGAAGTTTCTGATGAACTCGCAATGGCGTCCCGATCGCTGCGCGGTCATTGCCGGGGCGCTGCGTTATCCACGTTACCGCTGGTACGACCGCTTTATGATCAAACTGATTATGAAGATGTCAGGCGGTGAAACGGATACGCGCAAAGAAGTTGTCTATACCGATTGGGAGCAGGTGGCGAATTTCGCCCGAGAAATCGCCCATTTAACCGACAAACCGACGCTGAAATAAGCATAAAGAATAAAAAATGCGCGGTCAGAAAATTATTTTAAATTTCCTCTTGTCAGGCCGGAATAACTCCCTATAATGCGCCACCACTGACACGGAACAACGGCAAACACGCCGCCGGGTCAGCGGGGTTCTCCTGAGAATCTCAACAGAGAAAAGCAAAAAAATGCTTGACTCTGTAGCGGGAAGGCGTATTATGCACACCCCGCGCCGCTGAGAAAAAGCGAAGCGGCACTGCTCTTTAACAATTTATCAGACAATCTGTGTGGGCACTCGAAGATACGGATTCTTAACGTCGCA